>NZ_JAUMSQ010000499.1:0-2240 GCF_030519285.1 Mycolicibacterium arseniciresistens | reverse complement strand
GCCGCGTTCGACTGGGCGGGCACCACCAGCGCCCCCGGCAGGTTCTCGGCCAGCCACCGCCGGACCTGCGCGGCAGCCACCGGGAAGGCGGCGACGGTCGCGACGTCACCGGTGTGGCCGGGCCGCACCACGATCGTGAACGACACGTCCAGGACGGTCTCGGCGAAGATCTGCAGCGGCGCGCCGACGGCCAGGCTGTCCAGTGTGGGCAGCACCGAGCCCTCGATCGAGTTCTCGATCGGGACGCACGCGTAGTCGGCGGTGCCTGTGCGCACGCACTCCAGGCTGGCCGGTGTGCTCTCGACGGGCAGCGGGGTGACGGCGCCGGGGACGGGGATCGCGTCGGCCGCGGCCAACTGCAGCAACGCCGCCTCTGTGAAGGTTCCCTGGGGCCCCAGATAGGCGATGCTCGGCACGTCTCAACCCTATCGGGTGGCCGCGGTAACGCCGTTCCGCTGGAGGGGAGGTCTTGCGCCCGCCGTGCGATGCTAGTTAAGTTAGGCTCACCTTATCTACCGGGAGGGCGAGCGATGACGAATGCGGCACCGACGACAGCCGAGCGGATCCGCAGCGCATGTGCGCGCGGCGGCGGCGCGATGCTGGCCGTGGAGGGTGTCGAACCCGTCGCGACGCCGATCCACCACCTGCTCGAGGACGGCTCGTTCGCGCTGACGGTGCCGGTCGACGGCATGGTCGCGGGCATGGTCGTCGGCTCGGGCAGCGCAGGCGTCCAGGCGGTGCTCGAGATGACCGACTACGCCCCGCTCCCGCTGCGTGAACCGGTGCGGTCGCTGGTGTGGATCCGCGGCCGACTGCGGGAGGTGGCGGCCGCACACGTCGCTCCGATGCTCGATCTGATCGCCACCTCCGATCCCAATCCGGCTCTGCTGCAGGTCAACTCGAGTGAGAACAACGGTGGCGACACCCGTTATGCACTGATGCGGCTGGAGATCGAGTCGGTGGTGGTGGCCGATTCCACCGGCGCCGAGGCCGTCGGCCTGAGCACCCTGCTCGAGGCCCGGCCCGACCCGTTCTGCGAGATGGAGTCGTGCTGGCTGCAGCACATGGACTCCGCGCACCGCGACGTGGTCGATCGGCTGGCCACCCGGCTGCCCACTGCGCTGCGCCGGGGCCGCGTGCGACCGCTCGGCCTGGACCGCTACGGCGTCCAGTTGCGCGTCGAGAACGAGGACGGCGACCACGACGTGCGGTTGCCCTTCGCCAAGCCGGTCGACGACGTCACCGGGCTGAGCCAGGCGATCAGGGTCCTGATGGGGTGCCCCTTTCTCAACGGACTGCGCGCGCGCCGCGTCTGACCCCACGCCGCACTAGCCTGTGGCGGTGACCGAGCCCGCCGACGCCCAGTCGCCGCAGCGGCGCGTGTTGTGCATCGAGATCGCCGTCGTGCTGGCGGTGACCTTCGGCCTGAGCGCCTACACCGCGCTGCTGAGCCTGATCGAGTCGGTGCTGCAGGGCCTGTCCGGACAGGTGATCGCACTCAATCCGAAGCGCTCGCCGTTCGACCTGATCGACCTCGGGTTCAACCTGACCCGGGTGTTCCAGCTCCTGGCGTGGGGGGCGCTCGGGTTGTACCTGTTGTGGCGCAGCGGGTTCGGGCCGTCGCGTATCGGCCTGGGCCGGCCCCGCGGGCGCGACGTGCTCGGCGGGCTCGGGCTGGCGGCGCTGATCGGCCTGCCGGGCCTGGCGCTGTACCAGGTGGCCCGACTGCTCGGCGCGAACGCCGACGTGGAACCCGCGGAGCTCTACGACACCTGGTGGCGGATCCCGGTGCTGCTGGCGGTGTCGTTCGCCAACGGCTGGGCCGAGGAGATCATCGTGGTCGGTTTCCTGCTCACCCGGCTGCGCCAGCTGCACGTCAACCCGATGGCCGCGGTGGTGATCAGCAGCCTGCTGCGCGGCGCCTATCACCTGTACCAGGGCTTCGGCGCCGGGCTGGGCAATGTGGCGATGGGCCTGGTGTTCGGCTACGTGTACCAGCGAACCGGTCGGCTGTGGCCCCTGGTCGTGGCGCACGCCCTGATCGACGCGGTCGCCTTCGTCGGCTACGCCCTGCTGGCCGGCCGACTCGGCTGGCTGGCGTAGCCCGTCGCCGGGGTCCGCGGACGCGAGGCACGTACATTTCTGCTGTGGACGACAACCGGCCGACACCACGGCAGCCGCCACGGGAGCCGCCGGAGATGATCCGCCGCGACCCGGCGCACCGGCCGCCGCCGGTGTGG
>NZ_JAUMSQ010000498.1:0-2243 GCF_030519285.1 Mycolicibacterium arseniciresistens | reverse complement strand
GCGATCCCATCGACGTGGTGAAGGCTGCCCTCGACGGCACGCCTCCGCCACCGCCGCCGCGCCGCCGTGGCCGCGGCAGTGGTGACGGGCCGTCGGACCCGCCTCCGGGCGGAACGCCGAGCTGGCGTGAGCAGATCAACTGGAGGTGGGTGCGGCGCGGTCTGATCGTGGCCGCCGCGGTGCTGATCCTGCTGCCGCTGATCACGTTCGGCATGGCCTACATGATCGTCGACGTGCCCAAACCCGGCGACATCCGGACGAATCAGGTGTCGACGATCCTGGCCGGCGACGGCAGCGAGCTCGCCAAGATCGTGCCGCCCGAGGGCAACCGTGTCGACGTCACCATCGACCAGATCCCGGTCTCGATGCGCGACGCGGTGATGGCCGCCGAGGACCGCGACTTCTACTCCAATCCCGGCTTCTCCTTCACCGGGTTCCTGCGCGCCTTCAAGAACAACATCTTCGGCGGCGACGTGCAGGGCGGTTCGACGATCACCCAGCAGTACGTGAAGAACGCGCTCGTCGGTTCGGAGCGCTCCGGGCTGGGCGGTGTCACGCGCAAGGCCAAGGAACTGGTCATCTCGACGAAGATGTCGAGTGAGTGGTCCAAGGACCAGGTGCTGCAGTCCTACCTCAACATCATCTACTTCGGCCGCGGCGCCTACGGCGTGGCGGCCGCCTCCACCGCCTACTTCGGCAAACCCGTCGAGCAGCTGACGGTGGCCGAGAGCGCCCTGCTGGCCGCGCTCATCCAACGGCCGTCGACGCTGGATCCCGCGGTCGATCCCGAGGGCGCCGCGGAGCGGTGGAACTGGGTGCTCGACGGCATGGTCGAGATCGGTGCGCTGTCGGCCACCGACCGGGCCGCCCAGGTGTTCCCGCCGACGGTGCCGCCGGAGCAGGCGCGCGCGCAGAACCAGACCACCGGGCCCAACGGTCTGATCGAGCGCCAGGTCACCAAGGAACTGCTGGAACTGTTCGACATCAACGAGCAGACGCTCAACACCGAGGGCCTGCAGATCACCACCACCATCGACCCGAAGGCGCAGAGGGCCGCCGAGGAGGCGGTCACCGAGAACCTGGACGGTCAGGATCCGGACATGCGCTCGGCGGTGGTGTCGATCGACCCGAAGACCGGCGGGGTCAGGGCCTACTACGGCGGTTCGGACGCCAACGGCTTCGACTTCGCGCAGGCGGGTCTGCAGACCGGTTCGTCGTTCAAGGTGTTCGCGCTGCTCGCCGCGCTGCAGCAGGGGATCGGCCTCGGCTATCAGGTCGACAGCTCACCGGTGAGCGTCAACGGCATCGAGATCAGCAACGTCGAGGGCAACAGCTGCGGCACCTGCAACATCGCCGAGGCGCTCAAGCGGTCGCTGAACACCAGCTACTACCGGCTGATGCTGAAGCTGAAGAACGGCCCGCAGGACGTGGCCGACGCCGCGCACCAGGCCGGCGTCGCGGAGAGCTTCCCCGGCGTCGAGCACACCTTGAGCGAGGACGGTCAGGGCGGCCCGCCGAACAACGGCATCGTGCTCGGGCAGTACCAGACCCGGGTGCTCGACATGGCGTCGGCGTACGCGACGATCGCGGCGTCGGGCGTCTACCGCAAGCCGCACTTCGTGCAGAAGGTGGTCAACTCCCAGGGCGACGTGCTCTTCGACGCCTCGCAGGAGAGCAACGACGGCGAGCAGCGCATCGACAAGAACGTCGCCGACAACGCGATCTCGGCGATGCAGCCGATCGCGGGTTACTCCAACGGCCACAACCTGGCCGGCGGACGACCCTCGGGGGCGAAGACGGGCACCGTGCAGCTGGGTGACACCGGCGACAACCGGGACGCCTGGATGGTGGGGTTCACGCCGTCGTTGTCGACGGCGGTCTGGGTCGGTACCACCGAGGGCACCAAGCCCCTGCAGACGTCGGGCGGGTCGGCGATCTACGGATCCGGTCTGCCGTCGGACATCTGGAAAGAGACGATGGACGGCGCGCTGGAGGACACCGAAGAGGAGTCGTTCCCCAAGCCCGAGGAGATCGGCGGCTACGCCGGCGTGCCGCAGGCTCCGCCGCCCCCGTCGTCGACCGTCCCGCCGACGCCCTCGATGACCGTCATTCAGCCGACGCTCGAGGTCGCGCCGGGCATCACCATCCCGATCGGCCCGCCGAGCACCGTCCCGATCGGTCCGCCTGTGCCGGGTGCGCCGCCCGTGCCGGGTGCGCCGACCCCGGTGCCCGATCCGGGTGCG
>NZ_JAUMSQ010000497.1:0-2285 GCF_030519285.1 Mycolicibacterium arseniciresistens | reverse complement strand
GGCAACGAACCCCCCTACGCGCGCATCTTGACATGAGGCAACAGGCCGACAAGTCGGCGGAACGCGGTGCGACTACATCGGGGCGTTGGCCGGCACGAACACCCCGGAGCTGTCCGCCTCCTCCTCGGCGCGGATGACGTGCACCACCGCGTTGATCAGCGCCAGGTGGGTGAACGCCTGCGGGAAGTTGCCCAGGTGGCGGCCGGTCCGCGGCTCGATCTCCTCGGCGTACAGATGCAGCGGACTGGCGAAGGACAGCAGCCGCTCGCACAGGTGCTTGGCCCGGCTCACCTCGCCGATCTCGACCAGCGCCGACACCAGCCAGAACGAGCAGATGGTGAAGGTGCCCTCCTCGCCGGTGAGGCCGTCGTCGGTCTCCTCCACCCGGTACCGCAGCACCAGGCCCTCCTCGGTCAGCTCGTCGGCGATCGCGAGCACCGTCGCACGCACCCGCGGGTCGTCCGGCGGAAGGAACCGCACCAGCGGCGCGAGTAGCAGCGACGCATCCAGCGCGTTGTCGCCGTAGCGCTGGGTGAGCACGCCACGGTCGTCGACGCCGTCCTTGAGGATGTCGGCCTTGATCTCCTCGGCGATCGTCCGCCACTGCTGGGCGTAGCTCTTCTCGCCCTGCAGTTCGGCGAGTTTCGACCCGCGGTCGAGCGCCACCCAGCACATGATCTTGCTGGAGGTGAAGTGCTGCGGCTCGCCGCGCACCTCCCAGATGCCGCGGTCGGGTTCGCGCCAGTGCTTGATGGCCTCCTCGACCTGATTCTTCAGCACGGGCCACAGCGTCGGCGGGATCTGCTCGCGCGACTTTGCGTGCAGATACACCGAATCCAGCATCGTCCCCCAGATGTCGTGCTGCATCTGGTTGTACGCGCCGTTGCCGATGCGCACCGGCCGCGCGTTGTCATAGCCCGAGAGGTGGTTGAGCTCCTCCTCGACGAGGCTGCGCTCGCCGCCGACGGCGTACATCACCTGCAGCGGATGGCGCTCGCCGTTGTTGGCCCCCGACACGTCGGCGATGAACGCGAAGAAGTCGTCGGCCTCGCGGTCCAGTCCCAGCGTGTAGAGCCCCCACAGGGCGAACGTCGAGTCGCGCACCCACGCGTAGCGGTAATCCCAGTTGCGTTCGCCCTGAGGCGTTTCCGGCAGCGACGTGGTGCTGGCCGCCAGCAGTGCGCCCGTCGGCGAATACGTCAGCCCCTTCAGGGTCAGTGCGCTGCGCTGAAGGTAGGCCCGCCACGGATGGTCGGGGAAGTCACCGATGTTGATCCACTGCCGCCACGCCTCACTGGTCTGCCACATCTTGTCGGCAGCTTCCTCGTAGGTCTGCGGGGCGGGGTGCTTCGACCAGCTCAGCGCCACGAAGACGTTGTCGCCCTCCTTCAGCCGCGTCCGCGCGCGGGCCTCGCGGCCCTCGAGGCCGATGCGCAGATTGGTGGTCAGCCGCAGCGTCGGGTGCGAGTCCGGGTTCTTGGTGGCGCGGGCGATCGCCTCGCCGTAGGCCTGCGCCGAGTACTCCCAGCTGGCGTTGTTGCGGTGGTAGTCGAACGACGGCTCGCAGTTCATCACCAACTCGACGGTGCCGCTGACGCATTTCACGGTGCGGAGCAGGATGTGCTCGGCGTCCCAGTCCATCGGCGTGCGGCGATGGGTGCGCGACCGCGCATCGATGTCGTGCCACGGGCCCATCACCAGCGTGTCCCGCACGATGACCCAGCCGGTGTGCGTCTGCCAGGTGGTCTCCAGGATCAGGCTTCCCGGCAGGTAGCGACGCGCGGCGGGCACCGAGACGCCGTAGGGGCCGAGCCGGAAGTGGCCGGCGCCGCGGTCCAGGATCGAACCGAACACGCTGGGCGAGTCGGGACGGGGGACGCAGAGCCACTCCACCGAGCCCGCCGAGGAGATCAGGCAGGTGTTCTCGCAGTCCGACAGGAACGCGTAGTCGGCGATCGGCGGGAACGGGTTCCGCAGCGACCCGCCGCCCGCATACGGCACCGGCGCCGTCACCGTCAGCGGCGACTGGGTGTCGTTCTTCGGCAGTGCCGGGGGCGCGTCGTCAGCCGGCTGCGTGTGCTGCAGAACCATGCGGACATCATCGACCGCCGGGGTGCCCCCCGTCTACTCGTGCCGATTGTTCGCCGGGTTTGCTGTCGCCGGCGCCGTCAGCGCCGTGCCCAGGTCGGTGCGTGTTCGGGCAGCGGGCCGATCGCCACCCCGTAAGCGACGGCGCGGCGCAGCGCGGGAAGTCGGTTGGCCACCTTGACCGCCCGGGGTGCCGG
>NZ_JAUMSQ010000496.1:0-2342 GCF_030519285.1 Mycolicibacterium arseniciresistens | reverse complement strand
GCCCGGCGGCCAGCGTGTCCACCCGGGGATCGGCCACCGCCGCCAGCAGCACCTGATGCCGGGCGGTCAGCTGCGGCAGCACCGCCATCAGGCCCTCGTCGAGTGCCGAGGCGTTCAGGTCGGTCAGCAGCACCACCAGGGCGCGGCGGCGCACCCGGCGCTGGACCGCGGCCACCATCGCGGCGGCGTCGGATTCCACGAGTGCGGGCTCCAGCGGCGCCATCGCCGTCACCAGCTGCGCCAGCACCTCGGTGCGTGAGGCGCTGAACACCCCCGCCCGGCTCACCCTGTCGTGGGCGAGGAAGTCGACGTGGTCACCGGCCCGCGCGGCCAGCGCCGCCAGCAGCAGCGCCGCGTCCATCGACCAGTCCAGCCGTGGCCACCCGGAGGGTTCGCTCGACGTGGGGTCGACGCCGACACGACCCGCCGACGTCCGTCCGGTGTCGAGCACGATCACCACCCGGCGGTCGCGCTCGGGGCGCCAGGTGCGCACCACCACGTCACCTCGCCGCGCCGTCGCGCGCCAGTCGATCGACCGGACGTCGTCGCCGACGACGTACTCACGAAGCGAGTCGAATTCGGTGCCCTGGCCGCGGATCAGCACCGGCACCATGCCGTCGAGCTCGCGCAACCTCGCCAGGCGGGACGGCAGATGCTTGCGGGACAGGAACGGCGGCAGGATGCGTATCGCCGCGGCCACCCGGTGGCTGCTCTGCCGTCCGGCCAGACCGAGCGGACCGATCGACCGGGCGGTGACGAACTCCGAGCGCAGGTCGCCGCGACGGCTCGGACGCAGCAGGGTGACCACCCGAACGGACTGTCCGGCAGCGATCTTCAGTTGGTGGGTGCGCGGTTCGCCGCGTGCGCTCGGCGGCCAGGCGTCGCGGACCCGGCCACGAAACCTTCGCCGGCCGGGGTGCTCGACGGTGAGCACCGCGTCGACCGGCTGGCCCAGCCGCGCCGACGTCTCCCCGGAGCGATGCAGCCGTAGCCCGCGGGTGCTCGCCGCCAGTGCGACGTCGAGCGCGATCACGGCCACCAGCGCGCCGAACAGCACCACGAAAGCCGTTGCCGGCCAAGGTGAGACCGCGATCGGCAGCACGCACGCCAGTGCGACCAGGCCGGCGCGCCCGGTGAGGACCACTACCGCGGGACCGGAACGGCCGCCAGGATGCCGTCGAGCACGCCGTCGGGATCGGCGCCCTCGAGTTCGGCCTCCGGGCGCATCGCCACGCGGTGCCGCAGCGTCGGCCGCGCCATCGCCTTGACGTCGTCGGGGGTGACGTAGTTGCGCCCGGACAGCCAGGCCCACGAGCGGGCCGTCGCGAGCAGCGCCGTCGCCCCGCGCGGCGAGACACCGAGCTGCAGCGAGGGCGAATGCCGGGTGGCGCCGGCGATGTCGACGATGTAGCCCAGTACCTCGTCGCCCACCAGCACCTGACGCACCGCCTCCCGGGCGGCCGCCAGGTCGGCGGGTCCTGCCACCGGTCTGACGGCCGACAGGTCCCGCGGGTCGAAGCCGCGGGCGTGGCGGGCCAGGATGGCGATCTCCTGATCACGCGGCGGCAGCGGCACATTGAGCTTGAGCAGGAACCGGTCGAGCTGGGCCTCCGGCAGCTGATAGGTGCCCTCGTACTCGATCGGGTTCTGGGTGGCCGCGACGATGAACGGGTCGGGCAGCGGCCGTGGATGACCCTCGACGCTGACCTGGCGCTCCTCCATCGCCTCCAGCAGGGCGGCCTGGGTCTTGGGCGGCGTCCGGTTGATCTCGTCGGCCAGAAGGAGATTGGTGAACACGGGGCCGGAGTGGAACTCGAACTCCGCGCTGCGGGCGTCGTAGACCAGAGATCCGGTGACGTCGCCGGGCATCAGGTCGGGCGTGAACTGCACCCGCTTGAACTCCAGCTGCAGCGCCGCCGCCAGGGTGCGCACCAGCAGGGTCTTGGCCACGCCGGGCACACCCTCGAGCAGCACGTGGCCGCGGCACAGCAGGGCCACCACCAGCCCGCTGACCACCGCGTCCTGCCCGACGACCGCCTTGGCGATCTCGGTGCGCAACGCCAGCAACGCATTACGGGCGGAGTCCGATGACGCCGATGCGGCGGCCTGGTCTGTGGTGTGTGCTGCCGGCTGAGTCACGACTGGGCGACCTGCCTTTCGGTGTCGTCGAGTTGGTGGGCGAGGTGTAGCAGGTCGTCGTCGGTCTCGGGCGGCGGACCGAACAGCGTGTGACCGACCAGTTGCGGGTCGGACCCGGTGCGCGCCGCGACGGCGGCCACGATGGTGGGCGGCGCCGCTCCGTGCGACAGCCCAAGCCGGGGGAGCAGGCGCCCCACGGTGGC
>NZ_JAUMSQ010000495.1:0-2369 GCF_030519285.1 Mycolicibacterium arseniciresistens | reverse complement strand
GAGCAGGACGGCGGCCGCAGCGGCCCAGGCCTTGCGGCCCGACGGCTCGCCTGCGTGCACCACCGTCACCCCGGCCGCCGCGGCGACGCGGTCGACGTCGTCGCGCAGTGACGGGTCGCTCAGCAGCGCAAGTACCCCGGTGGTCGTCGTCACGGTTCCCAGCATCGGGCGCGTGCCGACGGCGCCGCCATTGCTGTCGCACCGAATGTGGATGAACTGGCAACTGTGGACAACGCCGGGCACCTGTCACGGCACGGCGCGGATATTTACGCGCGGTACGCCGCGGGGCGAAAGTGGAGTTGTCCTGAATGCGAAAGGACCGGAAAAAGGGACGACCCCCGCCAGGGGGGGAGGAGGCGGAGGTCGTCGTGTATCAGCCCCGGGGGGTCGGGCTGATACACACCCGACATAAGCCGGGTAATGCTCACTATACACACGCGTCTGCCGAGGATGGCAAGTCTTGTTGCCGGGTTAAACAACCAGTTAGGAGGAAAATTTGCAGTCACAGTCAGCTGTCTTGAACTGCCAATTCACATACTCATCCGAATAGTGACGCAGTCGGGCCTTTATGCTGACGACGTGACCGCATCCGAGCGGTCCGCAGCGCCGGCGACGGCAGCGCGGGCCGAGCCCGAAGGCGACCGTCCGGTGCGCACCGCAGCCTTCTTCGATCTGGACAAGACCGTGATCGCGAAGTCCTCGACGCTCGCGTTCAGCAAACCTTTCTTCGATCAGGGTCTGATCAACCGGCGCGCCGCCCTCAAGTCCACCTACGCCCAGTTCCTGTTCATGATGTCCGGTGCGGACCACGAGCAGATGGACCGGATGCGCTCGTTCCTCACCACCATGTGCGCCGGCTGGGATGTCGAGCAGATCAAGTCGATCGTCGGCGAGACGCTGCACGACATCGTCGACCCACTGGTCTTCGCCGAGGCCGCCGACCTCATCGCCGACCACAAACTGTGTGGCCGCGACGTGGTGGTGGTGTCCGCGTCCGGGGAGGAGATCGTCGCGCCCATCGCGCGGGCGCTCGGGGCGACCCACGCGATGGCCACCCGGATGGTGGTCGAAGACGGCCGCTACACCGGCGAAATCGCCTTCTACTGCTACGGCGAGGGCAAGGTCGAGGCGATCAAGGCGCTCGCCGCCCGCGAGGGTTACGCGCTCGAGCACTGCTATGCCTACTCCGACTCGGCGACCGACGTGCCGATGCTGGAGGCCGTCGGCCACCCCGCCGTGGTCAACCCCGACCGTGCGCTGCGCCGGGAGGCCGCCGGCCGCGGCTGGCCGGTGCTGACGTTCACCCGGCCGGTGTCCCTGCGCGACCGGCTGCCCGCGCCGTCGGGCGCCGCGGTCGCCACCACCGCCGTGGTCGGGATGAGCGCGCTGGCCGCAGGCGCACTGACCTACTCGCTGCTGCGCCGCTTCGCACTCTGAGCACGCACCGCAAATTCTGAGCGTGGAAGCTACGCGGTGTAGTAGCTGGTCGGCGCCCGTAACGATCGGGAATCGCCGGGATTCAGCCCTTGATGTGACGCCGGTCACGGAGTACAAAGGAAAGCACGGAAGCCCGGTGAGGCCAAGACCCAGTCGGAAGAGAAGGCTGGATCTCCCGAACCAGGCTACCCAGCACGGATCCCGGCACCCACGCGGAGCACATGCCGCGAAATAGGCAAAAGTGTTGCGGGCCTGCGTAATAGCGAAGAGCGGACGACCACGACGACCCCTTGGGTGGGGTTGCAGGCGAAGCGCATCGCCAGGACGCCGAGGCCAACCCACGCAGCCATACCGAGCACGCTTGGTAACCGGTCTCCGTGCTAGCGGGCGGCGAGCCGAACTCAGTTCGGAGCGTCGCCCGCTTCATTTTGCTGGCAGCCCTCAGCGCCCGCCGCTAACCCGACGCCCCGGCGGCGATCTGCAGGGCTTCCCGGGCGCCCGCGTGCAATCCTGTGCAGTGCAACACGAGCCACGCCGCCAGACCGTCGGGCGTGCCCGAGGCGAAACCGCGCGCGGCCGCCCGGTAGTCGCCGGACCGGCGCATCCAGTACACCTCGGGGACGCCGAGACCGTGCGGGTCGAGGCCGGTGGCGATGGTGACCAATCGCGCCACCCCCCGCGCAACCACCCCGTCGGCCGAGCCGAACGGCGCCAGGGTGAGCAACTCGCCGTGCGCGACGGCGGCGAGCACCGGCGCGGGCACCCTGGAGCCACCGGTGAGCAGGCCGGCCAGCAATTCCAGCCGGAGGCCGACGTCCGGGTCCGCCCGTGGACGGCCGAGGTGCTCGTCGTCGGTGAGGTCCGCCGCGGCCAGCGAATGCAACCGCGCCAGCGCCTGCAGCGGCGCGCGCTGCCAGACGCCGACCAGCGTG
>NZ_JAUMSQ010000494.1:0-2426 GCF_030519285.1 Mycolicibacterium arseniciresistens | reverse complement strand
GCGACGGCGGCGATCTCCGCGGGCGTGGCGCCCAGGGCGGCGGGGGTGCCGTGCAGCGCCCGCAACACCCAGCTGCCGCCGAGCAGCGAGGCGGTCCCGAAACCGAAGCGCAGCGCGGCCCGCAACATGTCAGGCGCCCAGGAAGTTCGGCGGCCGCTTCTCGATCCGCGCCACCTGCGCCTCGATGATGTCCTTGCTCCCCCAGGCCCGGTCGAACAGCTCCTGGTGCACGGGCAACGGGTCCTCGTAGGCGCCGTCGTCGTTGAGCACCCGCTTGGCGTGCTGCAGTGCCAGCGGCGCGAACCCGGCGATCTCCTGGGCCCACGCCTGCGCATCGGCGAGCGTGCCGATCCGGTTGGCCATGCCGGTCTGCAGCGCGACATCGGATGTGAGCCGCTCGGCGGCCATCAGCATCCCGCGCGCTCGGCCGGCCCCGACCAGCGACGTCAGCCGCCGGATGCTCCAGTTGTCGAGCGCGATGCCGTACTTCGCGACGGGGAACTGGAAGTAGGCCTCCGGCGCGACGACCCGCAGATCGCAGATCATCGACAGGATGACCCCGGCCCCGATCGCGGGGCCGTTGATCGCGCCGATGACGGGCACCGGCGCCGCATCGATGGCCAAATTCAGCGCCCTGGCCCGGTCGGGCAGGTCCTCGGCGACACCGGACGGGTCCGACAGGTCCGCACCGGAGCTGAACACGTGGCCCTGGCCCGTCAGCACGATGGCGCGGACGTCCTCGGTGGCGGCCTTCTCGATCGCTTCGCGCAGGCTGTCGACGAGTTCGCTGTTCAGCGCGTTGCGTCGCTCGGCGCGCTGCATCTCCAGGGTCAGCACGTGCCCGTCGCGGGTCACTCCAATCATGGCGCCAACCTATATGAAGCCGGGCGGAGGATCCGGCCGGAGTGTTCGCCAGGTCCGCCCGGTGATGATGGAATCGCACGGTGACGCGGACCAGGTGGCGGGTGCCGGTGGCCGTCCTGCTCGCCTCGGTGCTCGCGGCGTGCACGGCGTTCGAGGATCGCCAGGACGAGATCGACTCGATCACGGCCGCGATGCGCAGCGTGCCCGGCGTCACCCGCGCCGAGCCGACGTACGTCAACAGCACATCGCTGGGCGCGACGTTCACGCTCGCGGTCGAGGTGCGGCACGCCATCTCGGCGGCGAGCCTGCAGCAGGCCGGCGGCCGATTCGTCGTCGAGGTGGACGACCACGGATTCCCCGAGTACATCGTGTCGCTGAAGGTCCAGACCGCGTCGGTCGACCGGGCCGAGGGATCGTCGGGCGCCTCCTTCCGGCTCACCGACAACCGACTCGGGCGCAACCCGGTGAGCGCCGACGACGTGGCCGGCGACCTGCGACTGTGGGCGGAGGCGATGCAGTTCCCGGGCGTGGTGTCGGTCCAGCTCAGCCGGCCGGCCGAATCGGCGAGCGAACCCGGGGTCAACGATCGCCGGCTCGACATCCGGGTCGCCGACCGCGAGGCCGGTGAGCGGCTGGCGGCGCGGTTCCCGGAGACATCGCGGCACTGGCGCGTCGAGGCCCGTCCCGCTGGCTAGCCTTTCCCCATGAGCCGGATCGGTGCGCTGCAGATCCGCGACGCCGTGCTCGACCCCGGCTCGTTCCGGAGCTGGGACGGCCCGCCGCTGCCCGTGGCCACCAGCGACACCTACCGCGAAGAACTCGCCGATGCCGCAGCCGCCACCGGGCTGGACGAGTCGGTGCTGACCGGCGAGGGAACCGTCTCCGGGCGACGGGTCGCCGTGGTGGCGTGCGAGTTCGACTTCCTCGCCGGATCCATCGGGGTGGCCGCCGCCGAGCGCATCGCCGCGGCCGTCGCGCGCGCGACCGCCGAGCGGCTGCCGCTGGTGGCCTCCCCCAGCTCCGGCGGCACCCGCATGCAGGAGGGGACGGTCGCGTTCCTGCAGATGGTCAAGATCGCCGCGGCCGTCGAGCTGCACAAGCGCGCCCACCTGCCCTACCTGGTGTATCTGCGGCACCCCACGACGGGCGGGGTGTTCGCATCCTGGGGTTCGCAAGGGCACGTCACCGCCGCCGAACCCGGCGCCCTGATCGGCTTCCTCGGGCCGCGGGTGTACCGCCACCTCTACGGCGAGGAGTTCCCCGAAGGCGTGCAGACCGCGGAGAACCTGCACCGGCACGGGGTGATCGACGGCGTGGTGCCGCTGGAGTTCCTGCGCTCGACACTCGACCGCACCCTCACCGTCATCGCCGACCGGCCGGAGCCTGCGCCGCCCGCCCCACCCGCCAAGGTTGCGCGCACCGACGTGCCGGCATGGGAGTCGGTCACCGCGTCGCGTCGGCCGGACCGTCCCGGCGTGGCCTACCTGCTCCGTCACGGCACCACCGAACGCGTGCTGCTGTCGGGCACCGGACGGCACTCCACGACACTGCTCGCGCTGGCC
>NZ_JAUMSQ010000493.1:0-2223 GCF_030519285.1 Mycolicibacterium arseniciresistens | reverse complement strand
AGGCCCCGGCTCCTGCCGCCGCTCCTGCCGCCGCGCCGCAGGGCAGCTGGCGGTCGCAGGCGGCAGGCAGGCTGATGGCGCCGCTGAAGACGCCGCTGATCGTCTCCGGAGTGCTGCAGGCGGTGATCACGCTCGTCCAGCTGGCGCCCTACGTGCTGCTGGTCGAACTCGCGCGGCTGCTGCTGACCGGCGCCGACGAATCTCGTTTGTGGACACTGGCATTCGCCGCGCTGACACTTCTGGGTGTCGGCACCGTGCTCGGCGCCGCGCTGACGCTGTGGCTGCACGCCATCGATGCCCGGTTCGCCCGCGAGCTGCGCGGCCGGCTGCTGACCAAGATGGCCCGGCTCCCGCTGGGCTGGTTCACCGCCCGCGGCTCCGGCTCGATCAAGCAGCTGGTGCAGGACGACACCCTGGCCCTGCATTACCTTGTCACGCACGCCATCCCGGATGCCGTCGCCGCGGCGGTGGCCCCGGTCGCCGTGCTGGTCTACCTGTTCGTCGTCGACTGGCGGATCGCGCTGGTGCTGTTCGTCCCGGTGCTGGTGTGGATGGTGCTGACGTCGACGATGACGGTGCAGTCCGGACCGAAGATCCCGCAGTCGGCCAAGTGGGTGGAGCGGATGAACGGCGAGGCCGGCGCCTACCTCGAGGGTCAGCCGGTGGTGCGGGTGTTCGGCGGCGCCGCGGCGTCGAGCTTCCGGGCCCGGCTCGACGAGTACATCGCGTTCCTCAACGACTGGCAGCGGCCCTTCGTCGGCAAGAAGACGACGATGGACATCGCGACCCGGCCCGCGACGTTCCTGTGGCTGATCGCGGTCACCGGCACGCTGCTCGTCGTGGCCGGCTCGATGGACCCGGTGAATCTGCTGCCGTTCCTGTTGCTGGGCACCACATTCGGGTCCCGGTTGCTCAACATCGCCTACGGGTTGGGCGGCATCCGGACCGGCGTGCTCGCGGCCCGACGGCTGCAGAACACCCTCGACGAGCCCGAACTCGACGTCCGCGACGAGGCCGCCACTGGTGACGGCGGCCAGAGCGGCACCGTCGAATTCGACGGCGTCACCTTCGGCTACCGCCCCGGTGTGCCGGTGATCAAGGACGTCTCGCTGACGCTGCGGCCGGGCACGGTCACCGCGCTGGTCGGGCCGTCCGGCTCCGGCAAGTCGACGCTGGCCGCGCTGCTGGCGCGGTTCCACGACGTCGCCGACGGCTCGATCCGCGTCGACGGCAGGGACGTCCGCTCGCTGAGCGCGGACGAGCTGTACCGGCGGGTGGGCTTCGTGCTGCAGGAGACCCAGCTGGTGCACGGCACCGTCACCGAGAACATCGCGCTGGCCGAGCCGGACGCCTCGCAGGAGCGGGTGTACACGGCGGCCGAGCAGGCCCAGATCCATGAGCGGGTACTGCGGCTGAGGGACGGCTACGACACCGTGCTCGGCGCCGCGAGCGGGCTGTCCGGCGGCGAGCGGCAGCGGCTCACCATCGCCAGGGCGATCGTCGCCGACACCCCGGTGCTGATCCTCGACGAGGCCACCGCGTTCGCCGACCCCGAGTCGGAATACCTGGTGCAACAGGCGCTCGACCGGCTGACCCGCGACCGCACCGTGCTGGTGATCGCCCACCGGCTGCACACCGTCACCGGGGCCGACCAGATCGTCGTACTCGACGACGGCCGCATCGCGGAACGCGGCACCCACGACGAGTTGCTGGCCGCCGACGGTCTCTACCGGCGGCTGTGGGACACCGCCCGGCCCGGCGAGGACGCCGTGGCGAGCGCACAGGAGGCGACCCGATGATCCCCACCCTGATCCGGCTCATCCCGGTCGATCGCACGCCGAGGGTGACGCTCTACGCGGTGCTCGCGCTCGTGTCGGTGGTGCTGCGGGCCGTCGCCGCGGTGCTGCTGGTGCCGCTGATCGCCGCGCTGTTCGGCGACACACCGGCCGACGCGCTGCCGTGGCTCGGCTGGCTGACCCTGGCGACGCTGGCGGGCTGGGCGGTGGACAGCGCGACCGCACGGATCGGATTCGACCTGGGCTTCGCCGTGCTCGACCGCACCCAGCACGACGTCGCCGACCGGCTGCCCGCCGTGCGGCTGGACTGGTTCGACGCCGACAACACCGCGACCGCCCGGCAGGCCATCGCGGCGACCGGGCCGGACCTGGTGGGCCTCGTCGTCAACCTGCTGACCCCGCTGCTCAACGCGGTGCTGCTGCCGCT
>NZ_JAUMSQ010000492.1:0-305 GCF_030519285.1 Mycolicibacterium arseniciresistens | reverse complement strand
GGCTGCCCGCCGTGCGGCTGGACTGGTTCGACGCCGACAACACCGCGACCGCCCGGCAGGCCATCGCGGCGACCGGGCCGGACCTGGTGGGCCTCGTCGTCAACCTGCTGACCCCGCTGCTCAACGCGGTGCTGCTGCCGCTGGCCGTCGCACTGGCACTGTTCGCGGTGGCGCCGTGGCAGCTCGGCGCCGCGGCGCTGGCCGGGGTGGTGGTGCTGCTGGCGGCGATGGCCGCCTCGGGCCGGCTGAGCAGGCAGGCCGACCGGGTGGCGGGGGATTCGAACAGCGCGCTGACCGAGCGGATC
>NZ_JAUMSQ010000491.1:0-2621 GCF_030519285.1 Mycolicibacterium arseniciresistens | reverse complement strand
GACGGCCTGACGGCCGACCGGGCGGGGCGAGCAGCGGCGAACTCCACCCGCCGGCGCCGACGGTGGCCGGCGCTGGATATCACCCCCGCACCGGTGATGGCAGCAAAGCATCGCGCTGCGCCACGTGGCGGTCGCGGATGGCCGGCGCACAGTCGTCGTGCAGGGCACATCACACGGGAGGTGTGCGCGAGGCAATACTGGTAACCGCCGCCACAAGCGGACCGCTTCGCCACTGACCGAACTGACGCCGGGAGAACAGACCAATGAGCGCCGAGAAGCCGACCATCATCTACACGCTGACCGATGAGGCGCCGATGCTGGCGACCTACGCCTTTCTGCCCATCATTCGGACGTTCACCGAACCGGCGGGCATCAATGTGGAGACCAGCGACATCTCGGTGGCGGCGCGGATCCTGGCCGAGTTCTCCGACCGGTTGACCGAGGACCAGCGGGTGCCCGACAACCTGGCCACGCTCGGTGAACTCACCCACTCGCCGGACACCAACATCATCAAGCTGCCGAACATCAGCGCCTCGGTGCCCCAGCTGCTGGCCGCCATCAAGGAGCTCAAGGCCAAGGGCTACGACCTGCCCGACTGGGTGGGGGAGCCGAAGAACGACGAGGAGAAGGCGATCAAGGATCGCTACGCCAAGATCCTCGGCAGCGCGGTCAACCCCGTTCTGCGCCAAGGCAACTCGGACCGTCGCGCCCCGAAGGCCGTCAAGGAGTACGCCCGCAAGCACCCGCACAGCATGGGCCCGTGGTCGCAGGCGTCGCGCACCCACGTGGCCACCATGCGCGGCGGCGACTTCTACGCAGGCGAGAAGTCGATGACCATCGAACAGGACCGCAAGGTCAAGATGGTCCTCGAGACCAAGAGCGGCGAGACCATCGTGCTCAAGCCCGAGGTCGCACTCGACGCCGGCGACGTCATCGACAGCATGTACATGAGCAAGAAGGCGCTGTGCGAGTTCTACGAGCACGAGATGCAGGACGCCTACGAGACCGGCGTGATGTTCTCGCTGCACGTCAAGGCCACGATGATGAAGGTGTCGCACCCGATCGTGTTCGGCCACGCGGTCAAGGTCTTCTACAAGGACGCATTCGCCAAGCACCAGAAGCTGTTCGACGAGCTCGGCGTCAACGTCAACAACGGCATGTCCGATCTCTACGACAAGATCGAGAAGCTGCCGGCCTCTCAGCGCGAGGAGATCGTCAACGACCTCCACGCCTGCCACGAGCACCGGCCCGAGCTGGCCATGGTCGATTCGGCCCGCGGCATCACGAACTTCCATTCGCCCAGCGACGTGATCGTCGACGCCTCGATGCCCGCCATGATCCGGCTCGGCGGCAAGATGTACGGCGCCGACGGACGCACCAAGGACACCAAGGCGGTCAACCCGGAATCGACGTTCTCCCGGATCTACCAGGAGATGATCAACTTCTGTAAGACCCACGGACAGTTCGACCCGACGACCATGGGCACCGTTCCCAACGTCGGCCTGATGGCGCAGAAGGCCGAGGAGTACGGCAGCCACGACAAGACGTTCGAGATCCCTGAGGACGGGGTGGCCGACATCGTCGACGTCGACACCGGCGAGGTGCTGCTGAGCCAGAACGTCGAGACGGGCGACATCTGGCGCATGCCGATCGTCAAGGACGCCGCGATCCGGGACTGGGTGAAACTCGCGGTCACCCGCGCGCGCGAATCGGGCATGACGGCGTTGTTCTGGCTGGACACCGAGCGTCCGCACGAGGCCGAGCTGCGCAAGAAGGTGAAGACCTACCTCAAAGACCATGACACCGAGGGCCTTCACATCCAGATCATGCCGCAGGTGTGGGCCATGAGGTACACGCTGGAGCGGGTGATCCGCGGGGAGGACACCATCGCCGTCACCGGGAACATCCTGCGCGACTACCTGACCGACCTCTTCCCGATCCTGGAACTCGGCACCAGCGCCAAGATGCTGTCGATCGTGCCGCTGATGGCGGGCGGCGGCATGTACGAGACCGGTGCGGGCGGTTCGGCGCCCAAGCACGTCCACCAGCTGGTCGAGGAGAATCACCTGCGGTGGGATTCGCTCGGCGAATTCCTGGCCCTCGGCGCCTGTTTCGAGGACCTCGGCCGCAAGGCCGACAACAAGCGGTCGGTGCTGCTGGGCAAGACGCTCGACTCGGCCATCGGAAAGTTGCTGAACAACAACAAGAATCCGTCCCGCAAAGCCGGTGAGCTCGACAACCGGGGCAGTCAGTTCTACCTCGCCATGTACTGGGCGCAGGAACTCGCCGAACAGACCGACGACAAGGAACTGGCCGAGCACTTCGCCACCCTGGCCAAGACGCTGGAGGAGAAGGAGGACGCGATCGTGTCCGAGCTCGCCGAGGTGCAGGGCGATGCGGTCGACATCGGCGGCTACTACTACCCGGACCGCGAGAAGACCACCGCGGTGATGCGGCCGAGCAAGACGCTCAACACCGTGCTCGAAAGCGTCACCGAGCAGCCGGTGACGGAGAAGAGCTAGCCGATCGCCTGGTGCGGCGGCGGGGACGCCGTCGCGGTCAGCCGGTGGTGGCGTGGCCCGCCGTCGCGGTCTGCCGGGCGTTGCGCCACAGCGCTTCGG
>NZ_JAUMSQ010000490.1:0-2628 GCF_030519285.1 Mycolicibacterium arseniciresistens | reverse complement strand
CGGGCCGCCCGCCGTGGCGCCGGGTGTGGGTGCGACGGTCCGCGGTGTCTCGGGCGCCGGCGCGTTGCCACCGGTGGTCGCCGGAGCGTTCGGCACACCCGGGGACTGCGGCGACCCGGGCAGATGCGGTTGTGTTTTCGGGGCGGGCGTCGGCTTGGGCGCCTGGCAGATCGGCAGTAGCGAATCGCGTGCCAGCTGGTTGATCTGGCCGATCGCCTCGTCCTCGGAGCCGGTCGGCAGCCCCGCGATCACCTGGCGCTGTTCGGACTGCTTGAGGTCGGCGACGCGGAACAGCTCACAGTCGCGCGGCGCCTGGCCGGGGTTGATCAGGGTGAGGCCGTCGCGGGCGGTGAGGCAGCCCTGGCGGTAGGGCTCCTGGAGGTGATAACCCAGGATCGACCCGGGCACGCCGCGCATGATCGACACCGTGCCGTCGTCGTCGCTGACGTAGTAGTTGTTGCGGACGATCTCGCGGCCGATGGCCAGCCCGGCGAGGGCCACCAGGATGAGCAACACCGCGGCGATGATCATCCGGCGCTTCGAGCGCGGCTTTCGGGCGTCCTCCGCGGGTTGCGGCACAACACGTTTGGGCTCGTTGCGCTTCGGATTGAACGCCGACGCGCGGCCCGCCGCGGTGTTGGGCGGGGGTTGGTCGGCGTCGCCCGACACGGCGCCGGCCAGGATCGGCTGGGTCTGTCCGTAGTCGTAGTCCACGACGTCGGCGACCACCACGGTGACGTTGTCCGGTCCGCCACCGCGCAGCGCCAGCTCGATCAGCCGGTCGGCGCTCTCGGCGACGTCCGGGATCTGCATCGCCTCGGCGATGGTCTCGTGGCTGACGGGGTCGGACAGCCCGTCCGAGCACAGCAGGTAGCGGTCGCCCACCCGGGCCTCGCGGACGATCAGCGTGGGCTCGACCTCGTGGCCGGTGAGCGCCCGCATGATCAGCGACCGCTGCGGGTGGCTGTGCGCCTCCTCGGCGGTGATGCGGCCCTCGTCGACCAGGGTCTGGACGAAGGTGTCGTCCTTGGTGATCTGGGTGAGCTCGCCGTCGCGCATCAGGTAGCCGCGCGAGTCACCGATGTGCACCAGGCCGAGGCGGTTGCCCGCGAACAGGATGGCGGTGAGCGTCGTGCCCATGCCCTCGAGCTCGGGATCGGCCTCGACGTGCGCCGCGATGGCCGAGTTGCCCTCGGCGACGGCGGAATCCAGTTTGCCGAGCAGGTCGCCGCCGGGCTCGTCGTCGTCGAGATGGGCCAGTGCGGCGATCACCAGCTGCGAGGCGACCTCGCCCGCCGCGTGCCCGCCCATGCCGTCGGCGAGGGCCAGCAGGCGCGCACCGGCGTAGACCGAGTCTTCGTTGTTGGCACGAACCAGGCCGCGGTCGCTGCGCGCGGCGTACCGGAGAACCAGCGTCACGGGCGCAGCTCGATCACCGTCTTGCCGATTCGAACCGGCGTGCCAATCGGAACCTTTACCGCCGTCGTCACCTTCGCCCTGTCGAGGTATGTGCCGTTGGTCGATCCTAGGTCCTCCACGTACCACTCCGAACCTCGTGGGGACAGCCGGGCGTGCCGGGTGGAGGCGTAGTCGTCGGTGAGCACCAGCGTCGAGTCATCGGCGCGGCCGATCAGCACCGGCTGGCTGCCCAGGGTGATCCGGGTGCCGGCGAGCGCGCCCTCGGTGACCACCAGCTGCCGGATCACGTTGCGCTGCCGGTTCGGCAGCAGCGAACCGCGCAGCGCCAGGCCGCGGCGCACCATCACCGCGCCGGTGGGCGCGTAGATGTCGGTGCGCAGGATCCGCAGCACCGACCAGATGAACAGCCACAGCAGCAACAGGAATCCGACGCGCGTCAGCTGCAGCACCAACCCCTGCATCTGACGTTCCTCTCGTTCCCCGATCCGTACTCCTCGCCGCATCAACACGGATCCCCGGGTCGCTGCGCCCTGCCCGCCGGTCCAGCCTGCGGTCGTCGGCAACGTCACGATACTTGGACGCTGTTCGACGTGGAGGTGAAGCCTTCAGCTTCGCCCGCGGCTGTGCCCAGGTCGTGACCCAGCCGCGATCAGTCAGTGAACGCGGACGATGATCTCGGAGTGCCCGAGCCGGATGACGTCGCCGTCAGCCAGCTGCCATTCCTGGACCGGTGCGTTGTTCACGGTGGTGCCGTTGGTCGAGTTGAGGTCCGACAGCAGCGCGACCTGCCCGTCCCAGCGGATTTCCAGGTGCCGCCGTGAGACGCCGGTGTCGGGCAGCCGGAACTGGGCGTCCTGGCCGCGGCCGATCACGTTCGCGCCTTCGCGCAACTGGTAGGTGCGGCCGCTGCCGTCGTCGAGCTGCAGCGTGACGGTCGCCCCACCGGCCGGGTAGTCGCCCTGCCCGTAGGCGCCGCCGTAGCCACCGCCTGCCTGCTGGCCGTACTCGTAGTCGCGGCCCGCGGGCTCGGCGTAACCGGCCTCGCCGTAGCCGGCCGGCTCGGCGTAGCCGCGGCCGCCGCCGTACTCCTGCTGCCCGTAGTCCTGGCGTCCGTACTGGCCGCCGCCGTAGCCGCCCTGGTCGGGGTAGCCGCCCTGATCCGGGTAGCCGCCGCCCTGGTCGGGATAACCGGGCCGGCCGGCCGGGGCG
>NZ_JAUMSQ010000049.1:0-5257 GCF_030519285.1 Mycolicibacterium arseniciresistens | reverse complement strand
CCCCGCCCCCCCCCCCCGGGGGGGGGCCCCGGCCGCGGTCACTGAGCGTGTCGGAAGGTGGAAAGCCGGCGATGAGGGGAAGATCGCAGGCATGCTGGCCCTCGAACTGCTGACCCGGGTCGGTCTGGCCACGGCGCTCGGCATCGCCATCGGCTTCGAACGCCAATGGCGGTCCCGGATGGCGGGACTGCAGACGATGGCGTTGGTCAGTATGGGCTCCGCGCTGTTCCTCATCCTCAGCGCCTACAGCTTCGACCAGGAAGGCGACCGGCTTCGTGTCGCGGCCCAGATCGTCTCCGGCGTCGGGTTCCTCGGCGCCGGCGTCATCATGAAGCACGGGCTGTCCGTCACCGGCCTCAACACCGCCGCCACTCTGTGGGCCACAGCTGCCGTCGGCTCGCTGGCCGGTGCGTGGATGTGGCGCGAAGCCGTTGCCGGCGCCGTCATCGTCGTCGCGGGGAACTGGTTCCTGCAGCCCCTCGGAACCCGGCTGGACCGGATGACCACCAAGGGCGGGCGCGACGTGACGCCTGCCGAGTACCGGCTCAGCGTCGTGTGCGGAGCCCTGATGGAAACAGAGGTCAAAGCGCTGGTGGCACAAGCCTTGCCGGCGCCGCACTTCCAGTTGCGGGCAGTGCAGTCGCTTCCGACGTCCACCGCAGACCAGACCGAAGTCCGAGCCGAATACACCACCGCCGTCCGTGACGACCCGTCCGCCGAGAACGCCATCCGTGCCCTGAGCGGGCAGGCCGGGGTGACGTCGGTGCGGTGGAGCCTGGTCAACGAGCAGGCAGCCGACTGGTCGACGTGAGGGCGGGGTGATCTGAATGCGACTCGAGACGTTCTTCGAGCGGGCCACCCAGGTGTTCGAGGTGTCCGGTGTGTTGTCGATGGTCGTGGGCTTCATCTTCGCCTTCGCCCTTGCCGCGGTCATCTGGGCGCGAACCGGCGACGGCGGCCGCGCCTTCAAGACGCTGCGCAACTCGCTCGGCGGGGCGATCCTGCTCGGCCTCGAGTTGCTCGTGGCCGCGGACATCGTCAAGACCGTCACCTCGACGCCGTCGCTGACCGATGCGGCGGTGCTGGGCATGATCGTCCTGATCCGGACGGTGCTGAGCATCACCATCGAGGTGGAGGTCGACGGCGTCGCGCCGTGGCGAAAGGCCCTGACCACGGGGCCGCAGGTGCTGGCGCGGGCCGCCCGCGAGTCGACCCGACCCACGCAGGAATGACAGCGCCGTCAGCCTGCTGACCATTCAGTCAATTTGCTACGTACGCAGCTCCCGCCCCCTAGATTGTGGACGGATCCGGCTGCGGCGTGCCGGCCGGACAGGGGACCGACGGTGGCCAAGCCCGACCTCAGAAGAGCGATGCGGCTGGCGGGAATGCGTCCACTGCCGCATCTGCCTTCACGCCATCCCGTGGACCTTGCCGGCAAGCGGATCCTGCTGACCGGCGCGTCAGCCGGCATCGGCGCCGTTGCTGCCGAGAAGCTCGCCGCCAGGGGAGCCGTGATCATCGCCGTCGCGCGACGCGAACATCTGCTCGCCGAACTGGTCGACCGCATCACCGCCCACGGGGGCCGGGCCTTCGCCATGGCCGCCGACCTCGCCGACCTCGACCAGGTCGACCACTTGGTGGCCCAGGCCGGGCCGGTGGACATCCTGATCAACAACGCCGCCAGGTCGATTCGCCGGCCACTGGCCGACTCGCTGAATCGCTGGCACGACGTGGAACGCGTCATGGCGCTCAACTACTACGCGCCGCTGCGACTCATGCGGGGCCTGGCCCCCGGTATGTGCGCACGCGGCGACGGCCACATCATCAACATCGCCACCTGGCGGGTGCTGCCCGAATCTTCGCCGCTGTTCGCCGTCTACAACGCGTCGAAGGCGGCACTCAGCGCGGTCAGCCGCGTCATCGACACCGAGTGGGGTCACGCGGGCGTGCACTCCACCACCGTGTACTACCCGCTGGTGGCGACCGCCATGATCGCGCCGACGCGCGCCTACGCCGGGGTGCCCGCGCTCACCCCCGAGGAGGCCGCCGAGTGGATGGTGACCGCCGCGCGCCACCGGCCCGTCCGCATCGCGCCCCGAAAGGCCCTCGCGCTGCGGGCTCTCGACGTCGTGGCGCCCCGCGCGCTCAATCACCTCCTCGAGCGCGAGACCAACCGGATGAACGCACGCGTCACCGAATCCGCCTCTGCCACAGACATGCCGGCCCTGCGGGGGCAGTGATGCCGTCGGCGGCGGCCGGCACTGGATACCGGCCCGAAAACCTCCTCCTCGCAGCGGCTCTCACCACCGTGGCCTTCTTCTGCGTCGCGCTGGTGGGTGCGCTGGCCAAGGTCTCGGGCCAATACACCTCGACCGGCGTCCTGCTGCTCGCGCAGAACCTGATCTGCTTCCTGTTCATCGTCCCGGCCTCGCTGCGGGGTGGACGGGCGGCACTGCGCACCAACCGGATCGGCATGCACGTCTTGCGGGCGACGATGGGCACCGCCTGCTGGTACGCGCTGTTCTTCGCGATCACCCAGATCCCGTTGGCCAACGCCACCCTGCTGACCTACTCAGCACCCCTGTGGATGCCGCTGGTCGCGTGGTGCGTCACCCGGACCCGCATCTCCGGGCTGACATGGGCGGGCGCCGGACTCGGCTTCGCCGGGGTGCTGCTCGTCCTGCAGCCCCAGGGCCACCGCTTCGACACCGGCGAGCTGGCCGCACTGGCCGGCGCCGTGTTCCTCGCCGTGGCGATGATGTCGGTGCGCTGGCTCGGTGCCACCGAGCCCGTCATCAGGATCCTGTTCTACTACTTCCTGCTCTCCACCGTGCTTTCCGTGCCGATCGCGGTCCTTGACTGGCAACCGATTCCAGGGCAGGCCTGGGTGTGGTTGGCCGCCCTCGGATGCGCGCAGATGGGCTCACAGGTACTCATCGTGCTGGCCTACCGCTACGCGTCGGCGGAGAAGGTGGGCCCCTTCATCTACTCGGTGATCGTCTTCACCGCCCTGATCGACTGGGTCGTGTGGCACCACGCGCCGACGCCGGTGACATACGCCGGGATGCTGCTGGTCATCGGTGGCGGCCTCGTCGCCGTCCGCGCGCGAGCCAGACCCGTTCCCGCCCCCTGACCGTCCGGCTGCGGGGGAGCGCCCCGCCACAACGGGCGGACGGGATACTCGGTGGTGCTGCCCAGGTCTGCCCACGACGAAGGAAACACATGAGCTACTTCCGCGAACTGCGGACCAACTGGCAGCCGCTGGCGGCGGCGACCGCAGGCCTCAGCGCCGGACTGAGCCTGAGCGCCTACACCAACGCCGCGATGGGGCCACAGTTCCTCGCGGAATTCGGGTGGAGCCGCGCCGATTTCGCCCTGACCGGTGTCATCACCCTGCTGACCTTCGTCTTCCTGCCCGTCTACGGGCGCCTCACCGACCTGTTCGGTGTGCGCCGGATCGCGATCCTCGGCGTGATCGGCCTGCCCGCCTGCTGGATCGGCTATTCGCTGATGTCCGGCCCGATCTGGCAGTACTTCGCGATCAACGTCGTGCTGATCGCGTTGGGCGTGACGACGACCCCCTCGGTCTACAGCCGCCTCGTCGCCACCCGGTTCAAAGAGGCCCGCGGCCTGGCACTGGCGATCGCGATCTCAGGTCCGCCGCTGCTCGGCGCGATCGGAGTCCCCGCAGTCGAGGCCGTCAACAGCGCTTACGGCTGGCGGGTGGGCTGCCTGGCGATCGCGGCCGTCATCGCCGCGATCGGCGTGCTGGCCCTGACGTTGATCCCCGCCGAGGACCCTACGCTGCGCCGCGCCGCGCGAGATGCCAACACCCGCAACGACTATCGGGCGATCGGGCGGAGCCGGGTGTTCTGGGTCCTGCTGGGGGGTGTGCTGCTGTGCAACCTGTACCACTCGGTGACCACAACGCAACTCGGCGTGATGCTGGGCGACTCGGTGCCGGCGGGCCAGGCGGTGGCCCTGCTGGTGTCCGTGTTCGCCGTCGCCGTGATCGTCGGCCGGTTCGCCTGTGGCATCGCCCTCGACCGGTTGCCCGCCCAGATCGTCGCGGCCGTGGCGATGGGACTGCCCGGCCTCGGCTGCCTGTTGATCGCGTCACCATGGGACAGCTTCGCCGTCGTCGTGGTGGCGGTGTGCTGCCTCGGGGCGGCCTGGGGAGCCGAGGGGGACGTCATCGCCTACCTGGTGGCGCGTCGCTTCCACCTGACGATCTACAGCACCGTGCTCAGTGTGCTGTCGGCCGCCATCGGCGTCTCCTCGGCGCTGGGCGCCCTGATCCTGAGCCGCAGCCTGCAGGCCGCCCCCAGTTTCAACGGCTTCCTGACCTTCGCCGGCGCCGCCGCCTTCGTCGGCGGAGCGCTGTTCCTGCTGCTGGGTCGTCCGTCCACCGTGGTGGCCGGCCCGCCGGCCGACGCGACCGTCCCCTCCGACAGCGCTGAGCGCTGACGCCTCCCGCCTCAGCCCGCGGCGACCCGGACGACCCGGTCGGGCTTTGCGGGATCCAGCACCAGTTCGGCGATGCGCGAGCGGTGGTCCTCGGCACTGCCCAGCAGCGCGGCATCGGTGGTGGCGCGCTTGAAGTACAGGTGCGCCTGGTGTTCCCAGGTGAACCCGATGCCGCCGAGCACCTGAATGGTGTCGGCGGCGATCCGGCTCAGCGCGGCCGAGGCGGTGGCCTGCGCGATCGCGGTGGCCAGAGCCGGGTCGTCGGACCCGTCGGTCAGCGCCCACACCGCGTGATAGGCCGTCGAACGGGCGTGCTCGGTCTCGACCAGCATGTCGGCCAACCGGTGCTTGACCGCCTGGAACGACCCGATCGGCCTGCCGAACTGCAGCCGTGACTTCGCGTAGTCGACGGCCAGATCGAGCAGATGCTGTGCGGCGCCGACCTGTTCGACGGCCAGCAGCGCCGCACCGACGTGCAGAGCGTGCTGGATGACCCGGGGTGCCTCGTCGGGGCCGGCGATCAGCGTGGCCGCCGCGCCTGCCAGTTCGACCGCCGCCTGCGGGCGGGTCAGGTCCAGCGTCTGCAACGGTGTGCGCGTCACCCCGTCGGCCGTCGTGTCGACCGCGTACAACCCCAGGCCGTCGGATCCGGTGGCGGCCACCAGCAGCACATCGGCCGCGCCGGCGTCGACGACCTGCGGCAGCGTCCCGGTCAGTGCGTCGCCCTCGGCGGTGACCGTCACGGCGCCCGGGTCGAACACGCCGGCGCGCTCACCGACCGCGAATGCGG
>NZ_JAUMSQ010000489.1:0-2641 GCF_030519285.1 Mycolicibacterium arseniciresistens | reverse complement strand
GGTCGGTGGCGTCGGCCAGCGCCTGATGCACGGCGCGGCGTTCGGCGAGGTCGGCGGCGCGGTAGACGGCCGAGCGCACCAGCGGGTGGCGGAACCGGATCCGGCCCGCGAACTCGATCAGGCCCTCGGCTTCGGCGGGGCCGAGCGCGCCGACCGGAATCCCGAGATGAGTTGCGGCGCCCAGGAACACGGCGGCGTCGCCGACGGGTTCGGCGGCCGCGAGCAGCAGCAGTGTGCGGGTGTCGGGCGGCAGCGCATCGATGCGGCGGATGAAGCCCTCTTCGATCTGGCCCGCCGACCGGCCGGCGCCGACGGCGGAGTAGCCACCGCCGAGTTCGGACGCCGGGTTGTTGCGCGGCACTTCCAGCAGGGCCAGCGGGTTGCCCCGGGTCTCGGCGACCACGCGGTCGCGCACCCGCGGGTCGATGCGGCCCACCATCACGGAGTCGAGCAGCTCGCGGGCGTCGCTGTCGGACAGGCCGCCGACCGCCAGTGTGGGCAGGCCGGCCAGCGCCTCGGCGCCCTCGTCGCGCGCCGCGCACACGATGGCGACCGGCTCGGCGAGCAACCGGCGGGCGACGAACGCCAGCGTCTGCACCGACACCTCGTCGAGCCACTGGGCGTCGTCGACGATGCACAGCAGGGGTTGGTCGTCGGCGGCGGCGGCCATCAGGCTCAGCACCGCGAGCCCGACGAGGAACCGGTCGGGGGTCGGGCCCGCACCGCGGCCGAAGGCGACGTTGAGTGCCTCCCGTTGGGGTTCGGGCAGCGAGTCGAGCTGCCCGAGCAGCGGCGCGCACAGTTGCTGAAGGCCTGCGAAGGCGAGTTCCATGTCGGATTCCACGCCGCCGACGCGGGCGATGTGGAATCCGGCGGCGCCCTCGGCGAGCTGTTCGAGCAGGGCCGTCTTGCCCACGCCGGCCTCGCCGCGCAGCACCAGGGCCTGGCCGCTGCCGGAACGGGCCGTCGCCAGCAGTGCGCGCAGCGCCTCGGATTCGCCGGAGCGTCCGCGTAACCGTTGTCCTCGGCCTCTGCCTGCCATCGCCTCCACCGTGGCGATGACCCTACCGGCAGGGCGCTGGGCTACGTCATCGTGCGCAGCTGTCGGCGTGAGCTGATGCCGAGCTTGACGAACACCTTCCGCAGGTGCCATTCCACGGTGTGGGTGCTGAGGAACAGCTGGGCGCCGATCTCCTGGTTGGTCAGACCGTCGGCGGCCAGCCGGGCGATCTGCGACTCCTGTGCCGTCAGCTCGTCGCCCGAGCGCATCGGTTGTTTGCGCACCTTCTCCCCGGCGGCCACGAGCTCGCGCCGGGCGCGCTCCGCGAACGCCTGCGCCCCCATCCGACTGAACATCTCGTGCGCGTCGCCGAGGTGCTTTCGCGCATCCGATCTGTGATTGCCGCGGCGCAGCCATTCGCCGTAGCGCAGGTGGGAACGGGCGAGCTGCACGACCACCCTGGTGCCTGCCAGGCGGTCGATGGCCTCGTTGAACAACGCGTCGGCTTCCTCGTTGTCGGCGAGCAGCGCCTGTGCCCCGGCCAGCGCACCGAGCCCCCAATCGGTGCCGCTGTCACCTGCGCGCCGTTCGAGCCGCTGCACCGCCTCCTCGGCGGCATCGTGCTCGCCGAGGTGGGCGGCGGCCTCGGTCAGCTCCAGCAGGCACCAGCCGGAGAAGCCGAGGTCGTCACTCTCACAGGCCCGTCGGGCGCCGGCGAACGCCTCCTCGTAGCGGCCGAGTCCGTTGTGCAGGATCGCGGCGGTGTACCCGGTGAGCCCGCGCAGCCGGCCCTCCCCCTTGGCCGTGGCCATGCCGGTGGCGACGTCGATCAGCGCCGCCGTCTCCTCCGGGTCGCCACGCCACGCCGACAGGTGCAGCCGGTGGTACTTGACCGGCTTGTGGTTCGTCGCGGTGGATATCGCCTCGGCCTCTTCGAGAAGGGTTGCCGCCTGGTCGAATTCACCGGCCAGCACATGTATGCCCGCACGGAACGCGAGAGCGGACGGCAGGGTGGCGAGTGCGCCCGCGTCGCGCACGTTGCGGACCATGGCGGTCGCGAGGCGATGCATGACCTCGTCGTCCCACAGCTCGCCCGCAGCGGATTCCTGGACGATCGGGAACGCCAGCGACAGCCAGCGCAGCGCCTCGCCGTCGTTGCGCTGCGCGTGGGTGCACCACGATTCGAGTGCTGACCGCAGCCGGTCGGCGCCTGCGGTCAGGCCGTCGATGATCAGGTCGGCCATCCCGCTGAGCAGGAGATCGGTGGGGCGGTGCGGATCGGCCAGGCGGCTGACCGCGTGCCGGGCCGACTCGGCAGCCGCGACGAGCGCTCCGGGCGGGGCGCACTGCGACGCGTACATCGCCGCCGCCAGCGCCTCGAGGTGCGCCTCGCTTGCCGACTCGTCGTCGAGGGTCTCCAATCGCCGTGCGGCGTCGAGCAATTGGGCGGCCGCCGCGGCGAGCTGCGGCGCTCCGGGTTCGCCGCCACGGCCGCGGGTGAACTCCATCTGGGCGCGCAACCAGGCCATCTCGGCCCGCTCCGACTCGCTGAGCGGGCTGAGCTCGGCGATCGCGAGCAGCGCGTACGCGGCCTCGTACGCCGCCGCGTCGCGCTTCGCCCTTGCGGCGACGATCGCCCGG
>NZ_JAUMSQ010000488.1:0-2641 GCF_030519285.1 Mycolicibacterium arseniciresistens | reverse complement strand
TGCCCGTCGGTGCTGGCCTCGCCTGCGCGGGTCCGCCTGCGGTTGCGCGTCCGGGCCGGCTTGGCGTCGCGGTCACGCGGTTCGCGCTTCGGCCTGTCCGAGGTGCGGGTGGCTCTGCCGATGGAGCCGCCGGCCTCGGCCGGGATGCCGAGCTCCTCGTAGAGGTGCGGCGAGTTCGAGTACGTCTCGGCGGGATCGGGGGTGTTCAGGCCGAGCGCCTTGTCGATCATCGTCCATCGGGGCAGCTCGTCCCAGTCCACCAGCGTGACGGCGATGCCGGTCTTGCCGGCCCGGCCGGTGCGGCCGATGCGGTGCACGTAGGCCTGCTCGTCCTCGGGGATCTGGAAGTTGATGACGTGGGTGATGTCGTCGATGTCGATGCCGCGGGCCGCCACGTCGGTGGCCACAAGCACGTCGACCTCACCGGTGCGGAAGGACTTCAGGGCCTTCTCGCGCGCGCCCTGGCCCAGGTCACCGTGCACGGCGCCGACCTTGAAACCGCGCTCGGCCAGCTCGTCGGCGACCTTCTGGGCGGTGCGCTTGGTGCGGGTGAAGACCATCGTCGCGCCACGGCCCTCGGCCTGCAGGATGCGGGCGACCATCTCGACCTTGTCCAGCGCGTGCGCGCGGTAGGCGTACTGCACGGTGGTGTCGTGGGTCTGCGACGACTGCGGAGCCTCGGCCCGGATGTGGGTGGGCTGGTTCATGAAGGTGCGGGCCAGCGTGATGATCGGATCCGGCATGGTCGCCGAGAACAGCATCGCCTGGCGGGTGTCCGGCGTCAGCCGCAGGATGCGCTCGATGTCGGGCAGGAAGCCCAGGTCGAGCATCTCGTCGGCCTCGTCGAGCACCAGCACCGAAAGGCCGCCCAGCTGAAGGTGGCCCTGCTGGGCGAGGTCGAGCAGCCGGCCCGGGGTGCCGACGACGACGTCGGCGCCGCTGCGCAGCGACTCGATCTGCGGCTCGTAGGGCCGTCCGCCGTAGATGGACACCACGGAGAACTTGCGGTCACCGGCCCGCAGGTGCTTCGAGGCCAGCGCGAGGTCGTTGTAGACCTGCAGGCACAGCTCACGGGTGGGCACCACGATCAGGGCGCGGGGGATACCCGACAGCTCCTTCTCGGTGTCGGTGGTGATGCGCTGCAGCAGCGGAACGCCGAACGCGTAGGTCTTGCCCATGCCGGTGCGGGCCTGACCGATGAGGTCGTCGCCGGCCAGCGCCATCGGAAGCGTCAGCTCCTGGATGGCGAACGGGTGCTCGATGCCCTCCTCGGCGAGTGCGCGGACGATCTCGTCGCGCACACCGAGTTCGGCGAAGGATTTGGTGAGAGGTGGCAGTGGAGTCATACGGAGTGGACAGAGCCTTTCGTGGTCATTCCTCGTTTGCGTCACGCGCGCACGAGTGGAACGAAAGACGCGGTCTCATCGCCCCGGAGGCGGGGCGTTGGCGATCCGCTGGGCACAGCGAGGTATCGGGCCCATGGCGTGCACGCACATTTCTCGGTCCGGCTCAGCAGCAGCTTTACGCCGGTATCCGCCCCCATGATAGCTGGTCGCGCTCTCGTCGGGTTGCCGTGCGGGTCGGCGTCTAGAGTTGGGTCATGAATTCGACCCCGGCCGCGGCCACGCCCGAGCAGACGGTCAGCACGGCGACGTCGGGCGTCTCGGCCGCGCACCGAGGGGTCGACGAGCTGTTCGCACTGCTGGCCTACGGCGAGGTCGCCGCGTTCTACCGGCTGACCGAAGAGGCGCGGATGGCGCCCAATCTGCGCGGCCGGATCAACATGGCGAGCATGGCCGCAGCCGAGATGGGTCACTACGAGTTGCTGCGGGATGCGTTGCAGCGCAGGGGCGTCGACGTGATCCCCGCGATGACGAAGTTCGCCTCGGCGCTGGAGAACTACCACCGGCTGACCACGCCGAGCACGTGGCTGGAGGCGTTGGTCAAGACCTACATCGGCGACGCGCTCGCCGCTGACTTCTACCTGGAGATCTCCGACTCGCTGCCCGCCGAGGTGTCCGACGTGGTCCGCGGCGTGCTCGCCGAGACCGGCCACTCGCAGTTCGTGGTCGCCGAGGTGCGCGCCGCCGTCACCGCCAGCGACAAGCAGCGCCACCGGCTCGCCCTGTGGTCGCGGCGGCTGCTCGGCGAAGCCATCACCCAGGCCCAGTACGTGCTGGCCGAACACGACGCACTGGTCGACCTGGTGGTGTCCAGCGGTGAGGGGCTGACTCAGCTCACCGAGTTCTTCGACCGGCTGCAGGCCACCCACAGCGCGCGGATGCAGGAGCTCGGCCTGGCCTGAGGCGTCACTGGGTGCAGGTGGCGATCATCGTGTTGGCCGCCTGAGACGCCAGGGTCGCCCCCGCGGCGTCGGTGATCGCGCAGTTGAGCTGACCGGTGACGCTGGTCGCGGTCACCGACTTCAGCTCGACGCCGGGGTCGAGCACGACGGTCTTCGTCCACGGCAGCGCCACGTTGAGCTCGGTCTGCAGGGCGCCCTGGTGGTCGGTGTAGATCACCGTGACCAGGTCGAGGAGCGGCCGGTTGCCCGTCACCTGGTAGGTGACGGCCCTCGGACTCGGCGCCGGTGGCGGCGGGGCGGCCGCGGCCGGTGGCGGGGGCGGTTCGGGTACGGCGG
>NZ_JAUMSQ010000487.1:0-2660 GCF_030519285.1 Mycolicibacterium arseniciresistens | reverse complement strand
CGGAACGACATGCGGGGCGGCGGGTGTACGCCTACGGCGCCGCGTCGCGGGCGGTGGCGCTGTTCGCCCGCGCCGGCGTCGACCGCTCGCTGATCGGCGGCGTCGCCGACGCGTCGCCGGCCAAACAGGACCGCCGAATGCCGGGCACCGACGTGCCGATCATCTCGCCCGAGGACCTGCAGGCTGCCGGGCCCGACACCGTTCTGCTCACCGTGCCCGACCTACTGCCGGAGGTGTCGTCGAGGATGCCCGCGCTGGCGGGCAGGTGGGTGACCGACGAGAGGTTCGCTGTGCCGCAAGACCCTTCGTTCGAACGCTCGCGCGCGCTGCAGGACCGGTTGCACGACCTGGTCCCCGGCGGGGCGCACACCTACGCCCGCGGGTCCGACCAGTACCCGGAGTTCATGACACCGGTGCTGACGCGCGGGGCCGGCGCACGGGTGTGGGACGTCGACGGCAATTCGTATGTGGAGTACGGAATGGGATTGCGCTCGGTGACCCTCGGCCACGGCTACCGACCGGTGGTGGAGGCGGTGAGCCGGGCGATCGCCGACGGCGTGAACTTCAGCAGGCCGACGACGATGGAAGTCGCCGCCGCCGAGGACTTCCTGTCGTTGGTGCCGGGAGCCGACATGGTGAAGTTCGCCAAGAACGGCTCCGACGTGACGACCGCGGCGGTGCGGTTGGCCCGGGCGGTCACCGGGCGGGTGAAGGTCGCGGCGTGTGAGCAGCCGTTCTTCTCCACCGACGACTGGTTCATCGGGACGACCGCGATGAAAGCCGGCATTCCGGACGCGCACGTCGCGACGACGGTCCGGTTCACCTACAACGACCTGGACTCGGTCGCGGCGGCGCTGGCCGGTGACGACGTCGCATGCGTGATCCTCGAGGCGGCCACCGCGACCGCCGAACCGGCGCCCGGCTTCCTGGCCGGCCTTCGCGCGCTGTGCGACCGGCACGGCACGCTGCTGGTGTTCGACGAGATGATCACCGGCTTCCGCTGGTCGGCCGGTGGCGCGCAGGCCGTGTACGGCGTGCAACCGGACCTGTCGTGCTGGGGTAAGGCAATGGCCAACGGGTTCCCGCTGTCCGCGCTGGCCGGTCGGCGGGAGTACATGGAACGGGGCGGCCTGCGCACCGACGAGGACCGGGTGTTCCTGCTGTCGACCACGCACGGCGCCGAAACCGCCTCGCTCGCAGCGTTTTCGGCGGTGGTTCAGGCGTACCGCGACGGCGACCCGGTGGGGCGGATGGAACACGCGGGCCGGCTGCTGGCCGACGGCGTGACGGCGGCGGTGGCGGAGCACGGCTTGGAACGCCACGTCCGGGTGATCGGCCGGCCGTCGTGCCTGGTGTTCGTCACCGGCGACGCCGACGGTGTCCCGTCCCAGGCGTACCGGACGCTGTTCCTGCAGGAGCTGTTGCGCCGCGGGGTGCTCGGCCAGTCGTTCGTCACCTCGGCGGCGCACACCGATGCCGACATCGAGCACACGATCGCCGCGGTGCGCGGCGCCCTGCCCGTCTACCGCCGCGCCATCGACGCCGGGACCGTCGACGGGCTGCTGGATGGCCGGCCGGTCGCGCCCGCCATCCGCCGCACGGCCGCACCACGTTTCATCGACGCCCGGGTGTCCTAGCCGCCCGGTTCGGCGAGAGCCCCGAACTCCGGCTGTTCCCCGGCTTAGACTCCGGCCGTGTTCTCGGAGACGCGGTATGCGATGAACGGGAACTTGCGCGTCGCCTACCGGGCGTCGCCGCCCGGCGACCGTGACATCGTGTTCGTACCGAACTGGTTCACATGCTGCGAGATCCTTCCGGACCTGCCGTCTCTTCAAGGGTGGGTGCAGGCGATGACATCGCTCGGTCGACTCATCTTCTTCGATCAGCCGGGCACCGGCGCGTCCGATCCCGTCACACCGGGCGCGCCGTGGACGTTGGAGCAATGGACCGACAGCATTACCGCAGTGCTGGACGACCTCGACAGTCGCGAAGCGGTCCTCCTCGCGATCGACGGCGCGTTCGCGACAGGGGCGCTGTTCGCAGCGACTCATCCGTCCCGGACAACCGCGCTGGTCGCGCTTGAGGGCTACGCGAGCACCGACAGCCGCCTGGAGGGGCGCGATGCAGCAGTCCTCGATGCGATGGTCGCCATGTGGGGGACCGGGGAATACCAACATCTGCTCAATCCAGACATGCCGTGGAACGAGGAGATCCGGGCAACGTGGGCTCGAATGGAACGCCTGGCGGCGAGTCCACGGACCCTTGCGCTCATGATGCCTCTCACAGCGGAAATGGACGTGCGGGCGGTGCTTCCGACAGTCCGCGTGCCAACACTCGTCGTCCAGCACACCGACGACCCGTTGATCACGCCCGCGATGAGCAAGGGCGTCGCCGACCACATATCGGGCGCAAAGTACGTCGAGCTGCCGGGGCGCAACCTGTACCACTTCGTCGAACCGTGGCGGGATTCCTTCCAGGAGATCGCCGCGTTCCTCACCGGCCACCAGGCTGACGTGGCCGACGACCGTGTGCTGGCCACGGTGTTGTTCACCGACATCGTGGATTCGACGCGGCGGGCCGCCGAGATGGGCGACCGTGATTGGCGCGCGCTGCTTGATGCGCATGACGCCGTGGTGCGGGCGCAGCTGAATCGCTTTCGG
>NZ_JAUMSQ010000486.1:0-2664 GCF_030519285.1 Mycolicibacterium arseniciresistens | reverse complement strand
GCGGCCGTCCACCGAGTGCCAGCGCCCGCCCGTGGCGACCCGGTCCACCACGTGGGCGTCGAGCAGGTCGATGCCGCGCCCGGCCAGCGCGGTCCTCAGACGGGCGACCAGCTCGCGATGGGCTTCGTTGCACGGCTCGCAGTCGGACCCGCACTCGTCGACGATCACGGCGATCACCGCGTCCGGCGCCGCCGCGGCCGCGACTTTCGCCAGGTCGTCGATCGAGGCGGCGAGTCCGTCGGACAGGTCGACACGCAGCACCGCGCCCAGGCCGCCGCGCTCCACGGTGACGAGCACCAGCGACTGCTCGGGCACGAAGCCCAGGACGGCGGGTACGGCGGCGATCAGCCTGCCGGGGTGGTTGAACCGGTAACCGAACTGCTGCGATGAGGTCATGGTCGCAACGCTCGTCGGCCACACTGTCGGAAGCGGCCCCCGCCGGCCCCGTTCGGGGCGCCCTGGGGATGAACCGGCGACTGTGGACAGCCCCGGCCCGGTGTCTGTTCACGAAGACTTCGGCGTCGTCGGCATGCGAGATCGTCACAACCGGCGTACACCTTTTGCCATGGGTTCGATGCTGGAGTACGACCTCGTCGTCATCGGTTCTGGTCCGGGCGGACAGAAGGCCGCCATCGCGGCCGCCAAGCTCGGCAAGTCGGTCGCGGTCATCGAACGCGGCCGCATGCTCGGCGGAGTCTGCGTGAACACCGGCACCATCCCGTCGAAGACACTGCGCGAGGCCGTCGTCTATCTCACCGGGATGAGCCAGCGCGAGCTGTACGGAGCCAGCTACCGGGTGAAGGAGAAGATCACCCCGGCGGACCTGCTGGCCCGCACCAGCCACGTCATCGGCAAGGAGCAGGACGTGGTGCGCAGCCAGCTGATGCGCAACCGGATCGACCTGATCGAGGGGCACGGCCGGTTCATCGATCCGCACACCTTGCTTGTCGAGGAGCCCACGCGCGGCGAGAACACCAAGGTCAGCGGTGAGTACATCGTGATCGCGACCGGCACCAAGCCGGCCCGGCCCGCCGGTGTCGAGTTCGACGAACACCGGGTGCTCGACTCCGACGGCATCCTCGACCTGAAGTCGCTGCCCACCTCGATGGTGGTGGTCGGCGCCGGCGTCATCGGCATCGAGTACGCGTCGATGTTCGCCGCGCTGGGCACCAAGGTCACCGTGGTGGAGAAGCGCGACTCGATGCTGGACTTCTGCGACCCCGAGATCGTCGAGGCGCTGAAGTTCCACCTGCGCGACCTGGCCGTCACCTTCCGCTTCGGCGAGGAGGTGACCGCGGTCGACGTCGGCGCCGCAGGCACGGTGACGACGCTGGCCAGCGGCAAGCAGATCCCGGCCGAGACGGTGATGTACTCGGCGGGCAGGCAGGGCCAGACCGAACACCTCGACACGGCGATGGCCGGCATCGAGGCCGACAACCGGGGCCGCATCTTCGTCGACAGCAATTTCCAGACCGTCGTGGACCACATCTATGCGGTCGGCGACGTGATCGGCTTCCCGGCGCTGGCCGCCACGTCGATGGACCAGGGCCGGCTGGCCGCGTATCACGCCTTCGGCGAACCGGCCAAGGGGATGACCGACCTGCAGCCGATCGGCATCTACTCCATCCCGGAGGTGTCCTACGTGGGCGCCACCGAGGTGGAGCTCACCAAGAAGTCGATTCCGTACGAGGTCGGGGTGTCCAGGTATCGCGAGCTGGCCCGCGGTCAGATCGCCGGCGACTCCTACGGCATGCTCAAGCTGCTGGTGTCGACCGACGACCTGAAGATCCTGGGCGCTCACATCTTCGGCACCAGTGCCACCGAGATGGTCCACATCGGCCAGGCCGTGATGGGATGCGGCGGCACCGTCGAGTACCTCGTGGACGCCGTGTTCAACTACCCGACCTTCTCCGAGGCCTACAAGGTGGCCGCCCTCGACGTGATGAACAAGCTGCGGGCGCTCAATCAGTTCCGGCGCTGAGCGCTCAGCAGCCGTCGTCGTCGGCCGCGGGCGCCGCGTCGGCGGGGCCGCCGGCCTCCGCGCGGACCAGCAGCCGTTCGATGTGCCCGTCGAACGGCGGCGAGTACGACAGGTCCTCGTCGCAGCCGCCGCCGTCGAGCCCGCCGACCAGTCCGGTGACCACCGAACCGGCCACCCAGGGTGCGCCGCTCACCCCGTCGACCAGCCCCTCGCACGGCACGGCCGGGAAACCCTCGGCAGCGACCGCCGTCGACGCCCGGCAGCCGATGGGGCCGCCCCCGATGCCCATCTGATAGCCGGTCACCGTCACCGGGGTGCCCGGTCGCGGGGCGGCGCCCAGCGCCAGTCCCCCGCCCGCCTGCTGCGCGGGAGTGTCGCCGGCGTCCCGGCTGACCCGCGCGATCGCATAGTCGGCCAGCGGATCCTGCCCGTCCACCCAGCGCGGATCGAGGTAGACCGCGTCGAGGTGCCACGGCTGCTGCCCCTGCGCGGCGGCGTCGAAGCCGGGCACGAACGTGGCGTCCATGCCGTCGACCAGGCAGTGCGCGGCGGTCAGGATGAGGTCACCGCGCGCGGAATCCAGCACCGACGCGGTGCAGGTGTGAACCGGGCCGTCGCCGACGAAGACGGCGCCGACCCGTGGATCGGCCGACACCGGCCGGGCGACCGCGGCCTGCGCGGCG
>NZ_JAUMSQ010000485.1:0-2684 GCF_030519285.1 Mycolicibacterium arseniciresistens | reverse complement strand
GCGCCCCGGCGGAGAGCGAGGCGGCCGCCGCGGTGCGCGCCGCGGTGCGCAACGCCCGCGCGCTGAGCATCGAGTACTACTCCGCCTCCCATGACGTGTTGACCAGCCGCGTCGTCGATCCCATCCGGGTGGTGCTCGTCGGCGACAACAGCTACCTGGAGGCGTGGTGCCGGTCGGCCGAAGGCGTCCGGCTGTTCCGCTTCGACCGCATCGTCGAGGCCCGCGTACTCGACGAGCCCGCGGTGCCGCCGCCGCCCGCGGTCGAGGCGGGGCCCGACACCTCGCTATTCGACCCCGACACCGCCGATGCGGCGCTGCCGTCGGCGACGCTGCTCGTCGACCGGTCCGCGTCGTGGATGTTCGACTACTACCCGTTGCGGGTGGTGCGCGAGCTGCCCGACGGCGCCTGCGAAGCCGCGATGACCTACGCGTCCGACGCCTGGATGGCCCGCTTCGTGCTCGGCTTCGGGCCGGCGGTACGTGTGCTCGCCCCGGAGGCGCTGGCCCGCCGGGTCCAGGAATCGGCGTCCGCGGCGCTGCGCGCCTACGAGGACGGCGACGCAGGCGGGTAGACTCGGCCCAGACTTTGGAGGTGACCAACATGGGCGGTCTACAACCCTGGCACTGGGTAATCGTCATCGCGGTGTTCGTGCTGCTCTTCGGCGCCAAGAAGCTGCCGGATGCAGCACGCTCGCTGGGCAAGTCGATGCGGATCTTCAAGTCGGAGATCAAGGAGATGCAGGCCGACGGCAAGACCGAGCCGAAGCCCGAGACGCCCGGCCCGGCCACGCCGATCGCCTCCGAGCGCGTCGACGTCGCCGACCCGGCACCGGCCGCCGAACCGTCGTCCGACAAGCGCCCGGCCTGACCCCACCGTCTCGTGTGACGCGGCCCGGCGCCGCGGTCGTCAGGCTGTGCTCATAGGTCGCATCCACTAGGCAGGCCGTTGCAGACCCCTCCGATTCTCAGGAAGCTCGATCCGCGCCGCCGGCGCGCCCGAGCCAATCCCGACGGCACCATGTCGTTGGTCGAACACCTCGCCGAACTGCGCAACCGGCTGCTCATCGCGGCCGCCGCGGTGGTGCTGACGACGATCCTCGGGTTCTTCTGGTACACCCACGGCATCTTCGGCATGCACAGCCTCGGCGAATGGTTGCGCGGCCCCTACTGTGCGCTGCCCGACTACGCGCGTGCCGACATCACCCCCGGCGGCGGGTGCCGCCTGCTGGCGACGGGGCCCTTCGACCAGTTCATGCTCCGCCTCAAGGTGGCCCTGATGGCCGGCATCGTGCTGGCCTGCCCGGTGTGGCTGCACCAGGTGTGGGCGTTCATCACCCCCGGGCTCTACAAGAACGAGCGCCGGTTCGCGACCGCGTTCGTGGCCATCGGCGCGCTGCTGTTCATCGGTGGCGCGGTGCTGGCCTACGTGGTGCTGGCGACGGCGCTGGGCTTCCTGCTCACCGTCGGCAGCGACGTGCAGGTCACCGCGCTGTCCGGCGACCAGTACTTCGGTTTCCTGATCAACCTGCTGCTGGTGTTCGGCATCAGCTTCGAATTCCCGCTGCTGATCATCATGCTCAACCTGATCGGCGTCCTCACCTACGAGCGGCTCAAGGCGTGGCGCCGGGGCATGATCTTCGGGCTGTTCGTCTTCGCCGCGTTCGCCACGCCCGGGTCCGATCCGTTCACGATGCTCGCACTGGCCGGTGCGCTGACCGTGCTGCTGGAGCTGGCCATCCAGGTGGCCCGCATCCACGACAGGCGCAAGGCGAAGCGCGAAGCGCTCGAGGACGTTCCCGAAGACGAGGCCGCGCCGATCGGCGCCGCCGATCCGATCGAGGCGCCGTCGGCGGTGCCGTCGCCCTCCCGGGTCACGATCGATGACGAATCCACCTGAGTCGGCGGCGACCGAACTCGCCGACTTCACCGCAGCGCTGCCGTTCGCGCTCGACGACTTCCAGCTGCGGGCCTGCCGGGCGCTGGAGAACGGTCACGGTGTGCTGGTGTGCGCGCCGACCGGCGCGGGCAAGACGGTCGTCGGTGAGTTCGCCGTGCACCTCGCGCTGGCCGCGGGCCGGAAGTGCTTCTACACCACGCCGATCAAGGCGCTGAGCAACCAGAAGCACACCGATCTGGTGGCGCGGTACGGCGCGGCGCGCATCGGACTGCTCACCGGCGACCAGTCGATCAACGGTGACGCCGACGTGGTGGTGATGACCACCGAGGTGCTGCGCAACATGCTCTACGCCGATTCGCCGGCATTGCGCGGACTCGCGTTCGTCGTGATGGACGAGGTGCACTTCCTCGCTGACCGGATGCGCGGGGCGGTGTGGGAGGAGGTGATCCTGCACCTGCCCGACGACGTCCGGCTGGTCAGCCTGTCGGCCACCGTCAGCAACGCCGAGGAGTTCGGCGGCTGGATCCAGACGGTGCGCGGCGACACCACCGTGGTGGTCGACGAGCACCGGCCGGTGCCGCTGTGGCAGCACGTGCTGGTCGGAAAGCGGCTGTTCGACCTGTTCGACTACCGCGCCCACGACCCGTCCGCCCGTGGGCGCGAACTCGTGGTCGATCCGGAGTTGTTGCGCCACATCGCCCATCGCAGGGAGGCCGACCGGCTCTCGGACTGGCAGCCGCGGGGGCGCGGCGGCCGGTCGTCGCACCGGGGCCGGTCGGTGGGTGCC
>NZ_JAUMSQ010000484.1:0-1331 GCF_030519285.1 Mycolicibacterium arseniciresistens | reverse complement strand
AGTCACCGCGCTGGTGCCGGCCGGCGCCGACGAGGTGTCGGCCATGGCCGCCGCCGCATTCGCCGTCGAGGGCGCCGACGCGCTCGCACTCAACGCCTTCGCCCAGGAGGAGCTGGCGCGCGCGGGTTCGGCGTACATGGAGATCGCCGGCATCTACGACGCCGTCGACGCCGCCAACGCGAGCACGTTGTAACCGAAGACGTTCGAGTAACTCGACAGGAGATCCGCACTCGCCATGGTGCCCGTTCCCCTTCCGCCTACCTGGGTTGCGCTTCCGCCCGAGGTCAACACCGCGCGCTTGATGCTCGGTGCCGGCCCCGTGCCGATGGTGCAGGCCGCGGCGGGGTGGGAAGGGCTGGCGATCCTGCTGGAGACCCAGGCCGACGAACTCGCCGCATCGCTGAACAATCTGCAGGGGCTGTGGAGTGGCGCCGCGAGCCAGCGCGCGGTCGCGGCGACGCTGCCGATGATCATGTGGCTGCGGACCACGGCCATGCAGGCGCAGAAGCGGGCGATGCAGGCGACGGCTCAGGCAAACTCCTACAGCCTGGCGCTGGCAACGACGCCACCGATTCCGGAGATCGAACAGAACCACGTCACCAACGCGGTGCTGAACGCGACGAACTTCCTCGGCATCAACACCGTGCCGATCGCAGTGAACGAGTTCGACTACTTCGTCCGGATGTGGAACCAGGCCGCCGGGGTGATGACCGCGTACCAGGCGGAGACGTCGCTGAACCTGTTGTTCGAGCCGATCATGCCGATGAAGCCGATCGTCATGCCGGGCATCGGCGCGGCGACGGCGGGCACCAACGTGGCCCAGGCGACGGCCCGGGCACCGATGGGCGCGTTGCGCAACGCGACGGTCGAGATGGTGTCGGCCCACGCGCACCTGCAGTCGGCGAAGTTGACCGGTGGTCGCGCCGCGGCGCAGGGCAAGCATGCGTCCGAGCGCGCGGGCGGCCAGGCCAAGCAGGCCGACAACGCCACGCAGCAGAGCCAGATGACACAGCAGGTGATGCAGCAGGGCGTGCAGATGGCCACCCAGATGGGGTCGCAGCTGGCCTCGGTGCCGCAGCAGTTCGGGCAGCAGGTCTCCAGCGGCATCCAGCAGATCACCCAGCCGCTGCAGCAGGTGACCTCCATGTTCAGCCAGATGGGCGCCGGGGGCGACAAGCCGGTCGCGCAGATGGGGTTGATCGGTGCCAACCCGTTCTCGAACCACCCGTTGGCGGGCGGTTCGGGGCCGTCGACGGGCGCCGGGCTGGTGCGGGCGGCGTCGCTACCCGGGTTGGGTGGCACCCCGCCGCAGACGCCGCTGATCTCGAACC
>NZ_JAUMSQ010000483.1:0-1361 GCF_030519285.1 Mycolicibacterium arseniciresistens | reverse complement strand
ACCCGTTGGCGGGCGGTTCGGGGCCGTCGACGGGCGCCGGGCTGGTGCGGGCGGCGTCGCTACCCGGGTTGGGTGGCACCCCGCCGCAGACGCCGCTGATCTCGAACCTGCTCGGCACTTCCGGGCAGGCGCCGGTCGGCGCGGGTGCGCCGGGCGCGGGCGGACCGGGACTGGCGCCGGTCGCACCCGGTAGCGGCATGGGCCCGATGGGCGCGGGCCACGGCAACAAGGGCGGCGGCTCGACCACCAGGACGGCGCTGACCGCGCCGGCCCCGCTGATCCAGGACTTGAACGAGGACGAAGACGACGACTGGTGAGTCGTCGCCACAGATTTTTCGGCTGAGGAGCCGAAAGACTCGCCATCCCGTGGTGAGGACACAGGAAGAAGAGGAAACACATGTCAGACCCGATGATCACAGATCCAGCCGTCCTCGCCGCCGAGGCCGGTAACTTCGCGCGAATCGCCGCCGAGCTCAAGGGCGTCATCACGTCGGTCGAGGCGACCGCCGGTGCCCTTCAGCCGACGTTCAAGGGCACCGCGGGCATGGCCGCCCAGGCCGCTCTGCTCCGCTACCAGGAGGCCGGCAATGCCCAGGAGCGCCTGCTCGACGACATCGCCAACAACATCCAGCAGTCCGGTCTGCAGTACACCTCGACCGACGACGACCAGAGCGCGGCCATCAGTGCCGTCGAAATGGGCATCTGAGCGAATACGCCGAAACACCTAAACCAACCGAAGACCACGAGGGAGAAACAGCATGTCCGATGGAATTGTCTACAACTTCGCAGGCATCGAAGGCGGTGCCGGCGAGATTCAGGGCGCGGTCGCCACGACTGCCGGCCTGCTCGACGAGGGCAAGGGATCGCTCGCCACGCTGCAGAGCGTCTGGGGCGGCGGCGGCTCCGAGGCATACCAGCAGGTGCAGATGCGCTGGGACGCGACCTCGGCGGAGCTGAACGACGCGCTGCAGAAGCTTGCGCAGGCGATCAGCGAGGCCGGTCAGCAGATGGCCTCCACCGAGGCTGGCGTCACCGGGATGTTCGCCTAGCCCGACCCCAGCACGTTGGTGGGCGGGTCGGCCCGGCTCGAAGATAGGGTCAGGCCGACTCCGCCCATCTCGTGTGCTCAGGAGTGCAAACGCAAGGAGAGGTACCCATGTCGGCAGACTATGACCGGCTCTTCAACTCCCCCGACAGTGGTCAGCCGCCCGAAGAGGCGACCAGGACCGTCGACCGGGAGGCTCTGATGGGCGGTTCGACGTCGCCCGTGCCGGCTACCGGGACGCCGCCGCGCACCCCGGATGCGGGCCCACCGCCACCTCCGATGCCGATCGCTCAGCCGCGCGCCCAGGCAGCGCCCG
>NZ_JAUMSQ010000482.1:0-2726 GCF_030519285.1 Mycolicibacterium arseniciresistens | reverse complement strand
GTAGCCGTCGGCGGCGGCGTCGAAGGTCTTGCAGCGCCCGTCGGGCGCGGTGGCGCCGGCCTCGTCGAGCACCCGGGTGAGGCCAGGGCCGATCAGGGCGCTGACGCCGCCGGCGAGGGCGAGCGAGGTCTCGCCCGCACGCAGCATCTGGCACGCCTGGTGCACCGCGACCAGTGAGGCCGCGCACGCCGCGTCCAGTGCGACGCTGGGGCCGCGCAGATCGAGCAGGTGCGACACCCGGTTGGCGATCCCGCACAGCGACGTGCCGATGCCGGTCCACGCCTCGATGCCCGGCAGGTCCTCCATGAGCAGCTTGCCGTAGTCGTCGGAGTTGACGCCCATCAGGACGGCGGTGTCGCCGCCGGCGAGTGACCGCGGCGACACCCCGGCGTGCTCCAGCGCCTCCCAGCTGACCTCGAGGGCGAGGCGCTGCTGGGGGTCCATCAACTCGGCCTCCCGCGGCGAGACGCCGAAGAAGTCGGCGTCGAATCCGGCGAGGTCGTCGAGGAACGTGCCCCAGCGGGTGGTCTCGCGCAGCACCGCGGCGTTGCGCGGATCCCGCCGCAGGTAGGGCTCCCAGCGCTGCTCGGGCACCTCGCGTACGTCGCTGCGGCCTTCGACCAGGAAGTTCCAGAAGTCGGCGGGCGTGCCGACGTCGCCCGCCACGCGGCAGCCCAGACCGATGACGGCGACCGGTTCGTCTGTCGACACGTCAGTACCGGCCCGACTCAGCACTCGACACGGACGAGGTCTGCTTAGCCTTGCCTAAGTGCTCGACTGACATGCGCACAATATTGGCACACGAAAATTTCCGGCAGTCACCTACCTGAGGGCCGGCGAAACGCCTTCCATCCGCCGTTGACCAGCCCCTCCGGCGTTATGGCGCCGCACCGGGCGGCAGGTGTTGCGCACATCACGTCGCCGCCGCGGCGTGCCGCCGGATGCCGCGCGCGCAACGTCAGGTCACGGCGCCGCCGGCTCGCTGACCTTCACCAGCGTCTTGCCGATGTTGGCGCCGGTGAAGAGGCCGTTGAGCGCGTCGACACACGACTCGACGCCGTCGAAGATCGTCTGCCGGTGCACCAGCAGCCCGTCGCGCTCCCACTGCCGCAGTGCGGCGAAGGCCTCGTCGAAGCGGCCCCACTGGTCGAGCGCGTTGAACCCCTGCATCAGCGCGGTCTTCGACAGCAGGCTGACGTAGTTCGCCGGGCCGGGGTGTTCGCCGCTGAGGTAACTGGAGATGACCCCGCACAGCACCACGCGCGCCCTGGACGCCAGTCGGCCGAGCACGGCGTCCAGGATCGGCCCGCCGACGTTGTCGAAGTACACGTCGACGCCGCGGGGGCAGTGCTCCTTGAGTGCGGCGGGGAGGTTGCCGTTCTTGTAGTCGATGCAGGCGTCGAAGCCGAACTCCTCGACCACCGCCCGGCACTTGTGCGGCCCGCCGGCGATACCGACCACGCGGGCGCCCGCGATCTTGGCGATCTGTCCGGCGACCGAGCCGGTGGCGCCCGCCGCCGCCGACACCACCACCGTCTCGCCGGGTTGCGGGCGGCCGATGTCGGTCATGCCGAAATACGCCGTCGCTCCCGTCGGGCCGTAGATCGACATGATCGCCAACTGGTCGTTCTCCCCGGGCATCGGCGTGCTGAAGAGGTCGTCGCGGATGATGACGTACTCCTGGAACCCCGACAGCGTGGTGACGACGTCGCCGACCGCGTACGCCGGGCACCGCGACGCCACCACCTCGCCGATCCCGGCCGCACGGATCACCTCGCCGATGCCGACCGGCGGCAGGTAGCCAGGCTGGTCGTTGAGCCACGTCCTGGCGGCGGCGTCGATGCCGATGTAAGTGTTGCGCAGCAGGGCCTCACCGTCGGCCGGTTCGGGCGCGGGTGTGCTGACCAGTTCGGTGTCGGCAGGCCCGATCAGGCCGGTGGGACGGCGGCGCAGCAGGATCTGGCGGTTAGTCAGGTCGGACACCGGGCCGAAAGTACCGCAGCGACAACCTTCTTCGGGACGGTTCTGGCGCATCGCCGATGCCGTGAGTTCGCGCTTTCAGTCGAGCAGCCGGCGCACCACCGCGTCGGCCAGCAGCCTGCCGCGGTCGGTCAGCACCACCCGGTCGGCCGCGCGCACGACGAGGCCGTCGGCCTCCGCGCTGCCCAGCCGCTCCCGTTCGACCTCGCCGAGAACGGCCAGCGGCAGGCCGGTGCGCAGGCGCAGCCGCAGCATCACGTCCTCGACGTGCCGGTCGGCGTCGTCGAGCAGTTCGAAGTCCGCGACCGGCAGGGTGCGCTCGGCGAGCGTGGAGGCATAGGCGTTCGGGTGCTTGACGTTCCACCACCGGGTGGCGCCCAGGTATCCGTGCGCGCCGGGCCCGGCGCCCCACCACTCACCGCCGTCCCAGTAGCCGAGGTTGTGCCTGCACTCGGCGCCCGGCCTGCTCCAGTTCGACACCTCGTACCAGGTGAGTCCCGACTCAGACAGCTTCGCGTCCAGCAGCGTGTAGCGGTCGGCCAGCACGTCGTCGTCGGGCGCGGCGACCTCGCCGCGCCGTACCCGACGGGCCAGGGCGGTGCCGTCCTCCACCACCAGCGCGTAGGCCGACAGGTGGTCGATGCCCGCCTCCAGTGCGGTGTCGACCGACCGGCGCAGGTCGTCGTCGCGCTCCCCCGGCGTGCCGTAGATGAGGTCGATGCTGACGTGCTCGAAGCCCGCCGCGC
>NZ_JAUMSQ010000481.1:0-2755 GCF_030519285.1 Mycolicibacterium arseniciresistens | reverse complement strand
GGCCCGGAAGCGGCCCGGGCTGGGCGCCCGCAATGCCGGCGGAGCCGCCGCCGCCCACCAGGACAAGCAGTGCCGCCGTCGCGGCGATCCTCCTCGTCGACCTCATAGTTCGCCAGACTAGATGATTCGCGCGGCGGGACGCACATCGTTGGCGCCGATCAGCGCCGATCTGAGACCCTGATCCGGTGAGCACCCGATGGCAGCGCACCGATGCCCCGCGGGGCGACGACTACGACTCGAGATGGCGGTCCCTCGCCGCCGAGGGGCGCAACGTGCACGGCGAGGCCGACCTGGTGTCGGCACTGCTGGCCGAGCACGGCGGCAGCCGCGTGCTCGACGCCGGTTGCGGCACGGGACGGGTGGCGATCGCGCTGGCCGAGCGGGGTCACACCGTGGTCGGCGTCGACGTCGACGCCGGCATGCTGTCCGCGGCTCGCGCCAAGCAACCCGCGCTGACATGGATCGAGGCGGATCTCGCCGACCTGGGAGCGCACCTCCGCGACGTCTTCGACCTGGCGGTGATGGCAGGCAACGTGATGATCTTCGTCGAACCGGGGACCGAGGGCCGGGTGCTCGGTGCGGTCGCGGACCGCCTCGCGGCGGGTGGTCTGCTGGTCGCGGGCTTCCAGATCCGCCCGGACCGGCTGTCCGTGGCGGACTACGACCGGCTGGCGGAGTCGGCCGGATTGCAGCCGGTCGCCCGCTGGGCCACCTGGGACCGCGAACCGTTCACCGGCGGCGACTACGCGGTGTCGATGCACCGGCGGGGCTGAGTCGTGGCGGCAGCCCGGCCGCTGCGGCAGACTGGCGCCGTGCAGACGGTGGAGTACGCCCCCGGCCGGCAGGCCGACCTGTTCGGCGTCGGCGGCGGACCGACGGTGCTGATCTGGCACGGCATGCAGACCGACTCGCGCAGCGCGGTGCGCGCTCTGGCGCAGCAGCTTGCCGATCACGGGGTCGCCGTCGTGGCCGCCGACTGGGATGCCCATGCTGAGGATGCGGGCAGGTCGGACCTGCTCGGATCCGTGCGATTCGCGCAGCAGCGCGCCGCCGCACCTGACGAACTCGTGGTGGTCGGCTGGTCCATGGGAGGCCTCGCGGCGGCCGGGCTTGCGCTGCGGGCCGCCGAACTCGACCTGCGGGTGCGCCATACCGTCTGTCTCGCAGGGGCTTTCATGGCCCCCGAGCCGTTCACGGGCGAGACCCTGCCGATGAGCCTGCCCCGCGACGGCCATCGCTCGCCCTTCCTTCTCTTACACGGGACGCGCGACGACGTCGTGCCGGTGACGGCGAGCCGGGAATTCGCCTCGGCGTTGCGACGCGACGACTGGCCGGTCGACATGGTCGAACTCGACACCGATCACGCGGCCATCGCCGGCGCCACCTACGACGCCGCCGCGGACCGGTACGAGGCGGCCGAGGATGCCGCCGCCCTCGCGGTCGCCGCCGACGTCGCGGCCCGGATCGCCGCGGTCGCCACGCCTGCGCTCGGCTGACCGGGCGTCAGCCGTACAGCTCCTCGAAGCGTTCGATCGAGCGCTCGATGTCACCCTTGACCGCGCGGGCGGCGGCGGCGCCGATGGGACCGAACAGCGGACGGCCACCCAGATCGATGAGCACGGTGAACGTGCATCCGTCGGGTGCGGGCTTCACCGACATCGTCAGGGCGTACTTCGTCCCGCCGACGCCGTCACCGGTGACCTTCAGCAGTTGCGGCGGATCAAAGGTGCGGATAGTCCAGGTCACCCGATTGCGCATGCCCTTGGCGCCGGCCACGCCCACCAGCGTGGTGCCTTCGCCGAGTTCTGCGGGCACCTCGCCCCGCCACCCCTGATGCATCGTGAGCCAGTCGCCCAGTTCGGAGAGATTGGACGCATGGTCCCATGCCTGCTCAGGAGATATGGACAACGATCGGGTCAACTCCAGTTTGGCCACCGGCGAATGGTAACGGCGGCGGTGTCGGGGCCACCCCGGATCGGTCGAAGCGGGATCGTCGTGTGTCGCCGGTCGCCGCGGTCTCCGCTTCGGCGTGCGGGTCGGCGGCCTGTCCGTTCGTCGGTCCGAATGTCCACCTGCCGGGCGGTATTCGACGGTCTGAGGGCAGAGCTTCGCTGGGCGGATGTGTGTTTCGGGCGCGAGAGTGGAACCCCTCCATGTAGCGGTCGAGTGTTGCCAAAATCGAGCCACTTTGGTGATCTTCGTCATAGATTATCCGTATTGTGGCCGCTCTCACGGTTTTTGGAGGGCTCCGGACGTTCTGTTAATGTCCGGCCGCATGTTTGCTCTAGCGACGATGTTGACGCTCATCAACCAGGTCTCGGGCACGCCGTACATCTCCGGCGGCGACAGCCCCGCAGGTACGGACTGCTCAGGGCTGGCCTCCTGGGTGAGCAATGCAGCCACCGGGCGACCGATCTACGGCGACCGGTTCAACACCGGGAACATGGAGAGCGCCCTGCTGGCCCGCGGCTTCAAGCACGGCTCGGAGCCCGGTGCGCTGGTCATCGGCTGGAACAGCGGCCATGCGGCTGTGACACTGCCCGATGGCACCCCGGTCTCGTCCGGTGAGAGCGGCGGCGTGAAGGTCGGTGGCGAAGGCGCCTACCAGCCGCAGTTCACCAAGCACATGTTCCTGCCGATGCCCGCCGAGCAGCCAGTGCCGCCTGCGCCGCCTGCCGGGCCCAACATCATCTCGGTCAGCATGCCGCCGGCGCCGGGTGCACCCGTGCCGCCTCCCCCGGGCGCGCCGGTGCCT
>NZ_JAUMSQ010000480.1:0-2772 GCF_030519285.1 Mycolicibacterium arseniciresistens | reverse complement strand
GCCGCGGGCCGTGGGCCCGGCTTGACCGATGAGCCTGCCGACGCGGCGGCCGGGCTGGCGACCTTGGCAGGCGCGCCGTTACCGGATGCCTTCTGCGGCGCGGACTTGGCGCCGAACGATTCGCGCAAGCGACGCGCGACGGGGGCTTCGACAGTCGACGACGCCGACTTGACGAACTCGCCCTGGTCTTTCAGTTTTGCGAGGAGTTCCTTGCTGGTGACACCGAGTTCCTTCGCCAACTCGTGTACGCGGGCCTTACCTGCCACTACATCTCCATCTCTAGAGGCGATGGCGGTGGTAGGCGCCGCGCCTCGGGTTAGCTATGACACATGGTCATCGGGACTTCACGGTGTGCTCATTTTTCTCGCTACCTGTTCTGTCGACCGGGCGTCCGAGTGCCCCGAGATCTCCTCGACGTACTCGGTCACCGCGGTGAGGTCCGGTGAACCGGTGATCCGCAGCGCTCGCACGAACGCTCGCCGCCGGATTGCTGCGTGTAGGCACTGCGGATCGGGATGCAGCCATGCACCCCGCCCAGGCAGATTACCCGCCGTGTCGACGGTCGCGGCGCACTCGCCGTTCCCGCCGACTGCGACCACTCGGAGCAGTTCGACAGCCAGCTCTCGCTTCCGGCACCCCACACAGGTCCGCACCGGCCCGACCGGTAGGTCGGCGGTGCGCCCCCGTTGGGACACCGGAGTCTCGCGCTGGATCACGGCTGAGTCTACCGCCACGGACCCGTTGCGCCGAAACCGTGGTCCGGGCGTGGGTTTCTGCGAGCGCTCAGGCGTCCCGAGCCGCTCCGTGCGTCGCACCCCGTCCGGACTGCGCAGGCCCGGCCGGGCCGGTCGGGCCGGTCGGTGCGGCGTCGCTGCGGATGTCGATACGCCAGCCGGTGAGCCGCGCGGCCAGGCGGGCGTTCTGGCCCTCCTTGCCGATCGCCAACGACAGCTGGTAGTCGGGCACCACCACGCGCGCGGCACGGGCACTCTCGTCGATCACCGAGACCGACACCACCTTGGCGGGCGACAGCGCGTTGGCGACGAAGCGCGCGGGGTCGTCGTCGTGGTCGATGATGTCGATCTTCTCCCCCGACAACTCGCTCATCACGTTGCGCACCCGCTGACCCATCGGCCCGATGCACGCACCCTTGGCGTTGAGGCCCGGCACCCGGGACGCGACGGCGATCTTCGAGCGGTGGCCGGCCTCCCTGGCCACCGCGACGATCTCGACCGATCCGTCGTTGATCTCCGGCACCTCGAGCGAGAACAGCTTGCGCACCAGGTTCGGGTGGGTTCGCGACAGCGTGATCAACGGCTCACGGGCGCCGCGCGAGACGCCCACGACGTAGCAGCGAAGCCGGTCCCCGTGCTCATAGCTCTCGCCGGGCACCTGCTCGGCGGCCGGGATCACCCCTTCGGAGCCCTTGGTCTCGCTGCCCATCCGGACGACCACCAGCCCGCGGGCGTTCGCGCGGGCGTCGCGCTGGATCACCCCGCCGACGATGTCACCCTCGCGGGCGGAGAACTCCCCGTAGTTCTTCTCGTTCTCGGCGTCGCGGAGGCGCTGCAGGATCACCTGACGTGCGGTCGTCGCGGCGATGCGGCCGAATCCCTCTGGGGTGTCGTCCCACTCGTGCACCACGTTGCCGTCGGCGTCGGTCTGGCGGGCGATCACCTTCACCACGCCGGTCTTCCGGTCGATGTCGATGTGGGCGTCGGGTTCGTGGCCCTCGGTGTGCCGGTAGGCGGTGAGCAACGCCGACTTGATGGTGTCGACCACGACGTCGACCGTGATGCCCTTGTCCGCCTCGATGGCATGTAGGGCCGCCATGTCGATGTTCATTCCACACCCTCCTTCCGGGGTTGTCCCGCCAGTTCCAGCTCACGCGAATTGGGAGCCGAGAATTCGACTTGCACAACAGCTTTGGTGATCCCGTCGAGCGGCAGCTCGCGTACCGACAGGGTGGGTCTGTTGCCTTCGCGGACGATCAGCCGCACCAGGCCGCCCGCGGTCTCGCCGAGCCGGCCGGTCACCTGGGACCCATCGGCCAGCGTCACCTCGACCTTGCGGCCCTGCGCGCGCCGGAAGTGCTTCTCGGCGACCAGGGGGCGCTCCACCCCGCGTGAGGTGACCTCCAGGACGTATTCGGCGTCGGCACCGTGACCGGTGTCGGGGTCGAGACGGTCGAGCAGCTCGGAGGCCGTGCGCGAGAGGTCGGCGATCGCGTCGAGGCTCACACCACCGTCGGCGTCGGCGATGACGGTGATCCGTGGCGGCCGGGTCGAACCGTCGATCACCACGTCTTCGATCTCGTAACCGGCGCGCGCGAACTCGCCGTCGAGGACGGCGATCACCTGCTCCTGCGTCGGTAACCCGGACGATCGTGGGTCGGGCGCCACGGCGAGCTCCTCGTCTTGAGTTGTCCGGACACGACTCCCCGGGCTCGGCCGCCCGTCGAGGCGTCACCTCGAACCCCAGGAATCGACCTTCCACGATACGCCAGCCCGCCGTGCGCACGCGCGAAACGGCAGCGCAGGCGGCCCGCGGGGCTGCCGCCGGCCCGTCGGGGCACCACGCTCGTCGGCGTCGAGCGCCCAGGAGGGGCAATGGCAGGATGTTGCTCGTGCCGAGCGTCAATCCAGTCGTCAGCAGGCGACGCGTGCTGGTGGGCGCGGCCACCCTCACCCTGCTGGGAGCCGCCTCCGCCGCCTGTGGGACGCCGCCTCCGCCGCCCGAGGTCGACGAGTTGATCGCGCAGATCGACCGGGC
>NZ_JAUMSQ010000048.1:0-36249 GCF_030519285.1 Mycolicibacterium arseniciresistens | reverse complement strand
GCCGGCCGACGCCCCGCCGCCTCCGCCCGATCCCAATGCGCCTCCGCCGGACCCGAACGCCCCGCCGCCGCGGCCGGGTGTGGGAGTCGCGGTGCCGGTCGATCCGAACACGGCACCGGAGATGCGCCCGCCGTCCTGATTGAGAGCTGACCCGAACGGGCGTCGCACACGTCGAGCGATCGACCGCGGCGCCCGTTCGGCATGCTCGGGCCTGTCACCGCGTCGACTCTGCGCGCAGGGCGCGATAGTGCGAGTGATGACCGCCCAGGACGCAGCTTCAACGGTGCGCCCCGCCTGGGACGCCTCGACTACACGGACAGGTGCCACACCAGCGCCGCGGCGAGCGCGCCCAGCCCGTTGAGCGACCAGTGCAGCGCGATAGGCGCGAGCAGGCTGCCGCTGCGACGGCGCAGCCAGGTGAAGACGAATCCGGCGATCCCGGTCGCCACGACGGCCAGCACCACCCCGGCAACGGTGCCCCACATCCCGGCGCCGAACAGTCTGGTGAAGCCGACGTTCTCGCTGGTCAGGCCGAACGACGTGGCGATGTGCCACAGCCCGAACAGGAGCGACCCGGCGGCGGCGACGCCGCGGAACCCCCACGCCCGGGTCAGCGCGCCGTGCAGCACACCGCGGAACGCCAGCTCCTCGGGGATGACCGTCTGCAGCGGGATCACCACCATCGAGGCGATCAGCGCACCGGAGATCGTCGCGTAGTTGTTGTTCATGAACATCGGCCGCGTCCACGGCAGCAGCGCGCCGATGGCGATCACTGTGACCACGAGGCCCACCGCGGCGGCCGCGTAACCGGCGCCGGAACGCCAGTGCTCACGGCCGAGGCCCAGTTCGGTCCAGCCGAGGCCACGGGCACGCACCAGCAGCATCAGCCCGACCGCGGCCGCGGGCACCGTCGCGATGCTGGCCCACGGCGTCGTGAAGTGCGCGACGAGATTGGTGACCACAAGGACCGCCACCACCACGGCGATGTCCACGTAGACGTGGAGCCCGCGCGGCGCGGTGAGGTCGGCGTCGGCCGGCGCCGCGGCAAGGTCGGTCATTTGCGGTGATTCTACCGGCGCCGGGCGGGTGCCCTAGTCGGCCGAACCGTCGTCCGGTTCCCAGGTCCACCCGGAGATGGCCGGATCGTCCTCGCCGTGCTCGCGGGTGTAGCGCCGCGCCGCCAGCCGGGCGTCGGCCATCTCCTGGCGCAGTTCGGCCGCCCGGGTGCCCAGCCCCTCGACCCGGTCGATCACGTCCATCACCAGGTGGAAGCGGTCGAGGTCGTTGAGCATCACCATGTCGAACGGCGTCGTGGTGGTGCCGCGCTCCTTGAAGCCGCGCACGTGCAACTGGGCGTGGTTGGCGTGCCGGTAGGTCAGCCGGTGGATCAGCCAGGGGTAGCCGTGATAGGCGAAGATGATCGGCTTGTCCTCGGTGAACAGCGAGTTGAACTCGCGGTCCGACAGGCCGTGCGGGTGCTCCGACTCGGGCTGCAGACGCATGATGTCGACGACGTTGACCACGCGGACCTTCAGCTCCGGCAACCGTTTACGCAGGATGTCCGCGGCGGCGACGGTCTCCAGCGTCGGGATGTCGCCTGCGCACGCCAGCACGACGTCGGGCTCACCGGTACCACTGCCCGCCCACTCCCAGATCCCGGCGCCGCGGGTGCAGTGCGCGATCGCCTCGTCCATCGTCAGGTAGTTCAGCGCCGGCTGCTTACCCGCGACGATCACGTTGATGTAGTGCTTGCTGCGCAGGCAGTGGTCGGCGACCGAGAGCAGCGTGTTGGCGTCCGGCGGCAGGTACACCCGCACCACCTCGGGCCGCTTGTTCGCGACGTGGTCGATGAATCCGGGGTCCTGGTGTGAGGCGCCGTTGTGGTCCTGGCGCCACACGTGCGACGTGAGCAGGTAGTTCAGCGACGAGATCGGCCGCCGCCACTCGATCTCGGCGCTGCTCGACAGCCATTTCGCGTGCTGGTTCAGCATCGAGTCGACGATGTGCACGAACGCCTCGTAGCAGTTGAACAGTCCGTGCCGCCCGGTCAGCAGGTACCCCTCCAGCCAGCCCTGGCAGAGGTGCTCGGAGAGCACCTCCATCACCCGGCCCGCCGGCGCGAGGTGCTCGTCGTCCGGATCGATCTCCGCCATCCACGCCTTGTCGGTGGCCTCGAACACCGGCGACAACCGGTTCGACGCGGTCTCGTCGGGTCCCATCAGCCGGAACCGGTCCGGGTTGCGGACGATGACGTCGCGCAGGAAGGTGCCGAGCACCTTGGTGGCCTCAGCGGACTCGGCCGCGGGGGCGGGCACGTCCACCGCGTAGTCGGCGAAGTCGGGCAGGTCGAGGTCACGCCGCAGCACCCCGCCGTTGGCGTGCGGGTTCGCGCTCATCCGCCGGTCTCCGGCGGGCGCCAGCGACCGCAGCTCGGGCCGCAGGTAACCGTCGTCGTCGAACAACTCCTCGGGCCGGTAGCTGCGCAGCCACTCCTCGAGCTGGGCCATGTGCTCGGGATTGGAGTGGGTCTCCGACAGCGGCACCTGATGCGCCCGCCAGGTGCCCTCCACCTTCTTGCCGTCCACCTTCTCCGGCCCGGTCCAGCCCTTCGGGGTGCGCAACACGATCATCGGCCACAACGGCCTGCCGGCCTCGCCGTCGAGGCGGGCGGCCCGCTGGATCGCCGCGATCTGGTCGAACGCCTCGTCGAGTGCGGTGGCCAGCTGCTGGTGCACGTTGGCTGGGTCGTCGCCCGCGACGGTGATCGGCCGGTAGCCGTAGCCGTAGAACAGCGCTTCGAGTTCTTCCTGCGGGATGCGCGACAGCACCGTCGGGTTCGCGATCTTGTATCCGTTGAGGTGCAGGACGGGCAGCACCGCGCCGTCGGTCACCGGATCGAGGAATTTGTTGGAGTGCCAGCTGGCGGCCAGCGGGCCGGTCTCGGCCTCACCGTCGCCGATCACACAGGCCACCACCAGGTCCGGGTTGTCGAAGGCGGCGCCGTAGGCGTGCACGAGCGCGTAGCCGAGCTCGCCGCCCTCGTGGATCGAACCCGGCGTCTCGGCGGCCACATGGCTGGGGATGCCGCCGGGAAACGAGAACTGGCGGAACAACTTTCGCAGCCCGTCGACGCCCTCCTCGATGCCGGAGTAGACCTCGCTGTAGGTGCCCTCGAGATAGGCGTTGGCCACCAGTCCGGGTCCACCGTGACCGGGGCCGGTGATGTAGATGACGTCGGCGTCCCGTTCCCGGATGATGCGGTTCAGGTGGGCGTAGACGAGGTTGAGCCCCGGGGTGGTGCCCCAGTGCCCGAGCAGCCGCGGCTTGATGTGTTCGGCGGCGAGGTCCTCGCGCAGCAGCGGATTGTCCAGCAGGTAGATCTGGCCGACGGACAGGTAGTTGGCGGCCCGCCAGTAGGCGTTGATCAGGTCCAGTTCGTCGTCGGTGAGAGTGGGGGACAGCGACTCGTCGGTCATCTGGCTGGTCATCTGGCTCATTCTGGTCACGGCGGGTGAACTTCGGGTGCCGACCGTCTACCCGAACACGTGATCTTCAAGCGGATCGGCGTACGCACTAGCCTGTGGCGGTGCGGACACTGCTGGCCTCGCTGCGGGTGCTCGACGCCGGCGACGCGGACTCCGCCGGGATCGGCCGGATGTACGCCGATCTCGGGGCCGACGTGCTGAAGGTGGAACCGCCCGGCGGCACCGCCGATCGGGAGGCGCGGCCGGCGATAGCCGGGTCGAGCATCGCCTTCGCCGTGCACAACGCCAACAAGCGCAGCGTCGTGCTGGACCCGCAGTCGCCCGCCGACCGGACCCGGTTCGCGGATCTGCTCGCCGACGCGGACATCGTGGTGGACAGCGGACCCCGCAGCAGGCTGGAGGCGTTCGGGCTGCCGCAGGCGACGGTCGCGACGCGATGGCCGCATCTGGTGGTGCTGTCGGTCAGCGACTTCGGCGCGACGGGCCCGCGCGCGGCGTGGCGGGCCACCGATCCGGTGCTCTATGCGCTGTCCACGGCGCTGTCGCGGTCCGGGCCGACGACCGGTCAGCCGGTGCTTCCGCCCGTGGGCCTGGCGTCGGGAACGGCGGCGGTGCAGGCGGCCTGGGCGGCTCTGGTCGCCCATTTCCACCGGCTGCGCGGCGGGCACGGCGAACACATCGACTTCGCCAGGTTCGAGGCGGTGGTGCAGGCCCTCGATCCACCCTTCGGTTCGGAAGGTCAGGCCGCGGTGGGCCGGAAGCACTCCGCCGAACTGTGGCGAGGCCGGCCCCGCAACCAGCAGATCTACCCGATCTTCGGATGCGCCGACGGTCACGTGCGGATCTGCCTGCTCTCGGCGCGGCAGTGGCGCGGGATGTGGCGGTGGCTCGGCGAACCCGAGCGTTTCGCCGATCCGTCGTTCGAGACCATCGCCGCCCGCTACGCCGCGTCGGAGGCACTCAACGCGGCGATCGCCGAACTGTTCGCGTCCCGGTCCGTCGCCGAACTGGTCGAGCAGGGCCAGGCTCGCGGCGTGCCGATCGCGGCGGTGCTCACCCCCGCCGAGGCGCTGCGGTGTGAGCACTTCCGCGCGGTGGGCGCGCTGTCGGTCATCGAGCCGGTGGCCGGCCGGCAGCTCGACGTGCCCGCCGGGCCGTTCGTCGTCGACGGAGAGCATGTCGGCTACCGGCGCCCCGCGCCCACTCCCGGCGACGCTGAATCCGACTGGCGTGCAACCCGTTCGGTAGCGGCAGCGGCAAGAGACCGGCCGCTGCGGCCGTTCGACGGCATGCGCATCCTCGACCTCGGGGTGATCGTGGCCGGTGGTGAGCTCGGCCGGCTCTTCGCGGACCTGGGCGCCGAGGTGATCAAGGTGGAGAGCGCGGCGTATCCCGACGGGCTGCGTCAGACCGCACCGGGGCAGCCGATGAGCCGGTCGTGGGCCCTGACCCACCGCAACGAGTACAGCCTGGGTCTGGATCTGCGCCATCCCGCGGGCGCCGACGTGTTCGCCGGCCTGGTGGCCGGGGCCGACGCGGTGTTCGCGAATTTCAAGCCGGGGACCCTCGACGCGCTGGGATTCTCCTACGACCGGCTGCGCACGCTGAATCCTCGCATCGTGCTGGCCGAGAGCAGCGCGTTCGGCGCGACCGGCCCGTGGAGTGCGCGAATGGGCTACGGGCCGCTGGTGCGGGCGAGCACCGGCATCACCCGGCTCTGGAGTGACGGCACCGCGGACTCTGCCGACGCGACTCCTTTCGATGCGACGACCATCTTCCCCGACCATGTCGCGGCAAGGATCACGGCCATCGCGGCGCTCGCCGCGCTCATCGACCGCGACCACTCCGGAACCGGTGCACACGTGCACATCTCGCAGGCGGAGGCGGCGGTGAACCAACTGGCCGTCACGTACGTCGCACAGGCCGCGCGGGCGGCCGGGCTGCCGGTAGACGAGGACGACGGCGTGCACGGCGTCCATCCGTGCGCCGGTGACGACGAATGGTGTGTCGTCTCGATGCGCACCGCTGCCGACCGTGCCGCGGCGGCCGGTGTCGTCGGCTCGGCGGAGCCGGCGGCGATCTCGGCGTGGACCTCCCGGCGCGACAAGAACGAGGTGGCCGAGACGATGCAGGCCGCGGGAGTGCCTGCCGCACCGATGCATCGGGCGGCCGACGTGCTGGCCGACCCCCAGGTGCGGCACCGCGCGCTGTTCTCCGAGATGACCCACCCGCTGTTCGCGGTGGCGATGCCGACCGAGACCGGCCCCGCCCGGTACCGGCACATCCCGCCCGCCGACCTGCGGCCCGCCCCCATGCCCGGCGAGCACACCCGCGAGATCTGCCAGAAGGTGCTGGGGCTCGACGTCGCCGAGGTGGACCGGCTGATCGCCGAGGGCGGGCTGTTCACCACAGCCGGGCGACCCTGACGCCGGATCTACGCGGCAATCCGGCATGCTGTCCCCATGCCTGTCGCCCCCACCACGCCGGTGCTCATCGGATACGGCCAGGTCAACCAGCGCGACGAGAATCCCGCGGTCGAACCCGTCGATCTGATGGCCGCCGCGGCCCGATCCGCCGCGGACCCGCGGGTGCTCGCGGCTGTCGACTCCGTGCGCGTGGTGAACCTGCTGTCCTGGAGGTACATCGATCCCGGGCTGCTGCTCGCCGGACGCATCGGCGCCGACGGCGCCGCCACCCGCTACTCGGGCATCGGCGGCAACGTCCCGCAGACACTGGTCAACCAGGCTTGCCTGGACATCCAGGACGGCAACGCCGGTGTGGTGCTGATCGCGGGCGCCGAGACCTGGCGTACCCGTTCACGGTTGAAGCGCCGCGGCGAGAAGGCGGACTGGACGCGGCAGGACGAATCGCTGCCCACGCCGCCCGGGGCCGACGACGTGCCGATGGCCGGCGACGCCGAGATGCGCATCGAGCTGGGACGGCCCGCCCACGTCTACCCGATGTTCGAGCAGGCGGTGCGGATCGCGGCGGGGGAGGACCCGGAGTCACACCGCCGCCGCATCGGTGAACTATGGGCGCAGTTCAGCGCGGTCGCCGGGGACAACCCCTACGCGTGGAGCCGCGAACCCGTTGCTGCAGAGGATATCTGGCGGCCAGGGCCGACCAATCGGATGATCAGCTGGCCGTACACCAAGCTGATGAACTCGAACAACATGGTCGACCAGGGCGCGGCACTGATACTGACCTCGGTCGAGCAGGCGCGGCGGCTGCAGGTGCCCGAGGAACGCTGGGTGTTCCCGTACGCCGGCACCGACTCCCATGACACGTATGCGATCTCCGAGCGCGCCGAGTTCCATCGGTCACCGGCGATCCGGATCGCGGGCCGGCGGGTGCTGGAGCTGGCGGACACCGATCTCGACCGGATCGACCTCGTCGACGTCTACTCGTGCTTCCCGTCCGCAGTGCAGGTGGCCGCCGCCGAACTCGGATTGCCGGTGGCGGACCCCGCGCGTCCGCTGACGGTCACCGGCGGGCTGACATTCGCCGGTGGGCCGTGGAACAACTACGTCACGCACTCCATCGCGACCATGGCCGAGCAACTCACCAGCGGACGCGGCACGCGCGGCCTGATCACCGCCAACGGCGGCTACCTCACCAAACACAGCTTCGGCGTCTACGGCACCGAGCCGCCCGCACACGCATTCCGTTGGCAGGACGTGCAACCCGAGGTCGACCGGGAGCCCACCCGTACCTCCCTGGTCGAGTGGTCCGGCACCGGCACCGTCGAGGCATGGACCACCCCGTTCGACCGCGACGGCGCACCCGAGAAGGCCTACCTCGCCGTGCGGACGCCCGACGACGCCCGCACACTCGCGGTGATCACCGACGCCGGCGACGCGGCCGCCACCGTCGAGGGCGATATCGCCGGCGTCAAGGTCACCGTGCGCGAGGACGGCACAGCGGCGCTGCTGTAGCGGACTAGCGGATCGTGTAGCCGCCGTCGATCACCAGGTCGGCGCCGTTGATCATCGCCGCCGCGTCGGAGGCGAGAAACACCGCCGCCGCGGCGATCTCGTCCGGGTAGGCGAACCGTCCGGTGGGGATGAGCTCTTTCATCGCCTCGCCCCGCGGGCCGTCCCAGGCCTTGCGCCCCAGTTCGGTGAGCACGACCGTCGGTGAGATCGTGTTCACCCGGACGCCGCGGCCCGCCCATTCCGACGCCAGTACCTTCGAGACACCGACCACCCCGAACTTCGACGCGCAGTAGGCGACGTGCTGGTCGAGGGCCACGCTGGCCGCCTGTGACGCCATGTTGACGATGACGCCACGACCGGCCGCCAGCATCCGGTTGCCGACCGCCTGGCACATCAGGAAGGTGCCCTTGAGGTTGACGTCGATCGTCTTGTCCCACGCGTCGAGCGCGAGTTCCTCTGCGGGACCGAGCATCACGATGCCGGCGCTGTTGACCAGCACGTCGATCCGTCCGAAGCCCGCCATCACCTCCTCGACGACCGCACCGACCGAACCGGCGTCGGCGACGTCGCAGCCGAAGCCCCTGCTGCCCGCGCCGAGTGCCTGCGCCGCTGCCTGCGCGCCGGCTGCGTCGAGGTCCGCCAGCGCGATCCGTGCGCCCTTCGCGGCGAGGGCGGCGGCGATGGCCGCACCGATGCCCGACGCCCCGCCGGTGACCAGCGCGACCCTCTCGTCGAGTCGGAAGTCGAGATCCACTGCAGGAGAGGTCATCTGATTTCGCATCCTTTCATTCGAGCGGTCTTCACAGAAGTGCGGCGGCGATGTCGCTGTCGGTGACGATCGCCGTGACCAGCCCGGAGCACAGCACCGCCCTGGTGGCGGCGATCTTCTCGGCACCGGTGACGATCGCGATGCGGGTCGGTATCGCCCGCAGCGCCGATTCCCCGATGCCCATCCGGCGGTCGTCCAGGCCAGGCACGCGGTGGCCGTCCTCGTCGAGCAGCAGCGCGCAGGTCTCGGCGCACACCCGCGCCTCGTTGAATCGCGCGACTTCCCGGTCCGTCAGCGACAGGTGGGTCTGCGACGCCCCGGGCTTCCACGCCCCTACCGACACCAGGGCGCATGTCACGTCCGGGTACCGGCTCACGGTGTCCCGGATCTGCTGGTTACTCCGCAGCGCCGCTGCGGTGCGGCCGTCCTGGACGACGAGTGGGGCGTAGAGCGGCCAGGACTGCCCGCCGCTGACCTCGCTGATCCGCCGCACCAGATCGAGGCCGTTGCCGGTGATGGCGCCGGCCATGCCGCTGAGTTGGACGACGTCGCACCGCGGCAGCGTCGTCAGGTGCGGCGCGATGTGGGCGAGGGTGCGGCCGCAGTCGACCCCCACCACGTCGCCGTCGCGCAGGATCGACTGCAGCAGTTCCGCCATCGCCTTGGCGACCGCCTGTACCCGGTCGGCGGTGTTGCGGGCGTCGCTCGCCACCGCGTACACGTGCTGGAGGCCGTAGCGGCGCTGGACGGCGGTGGACAGGTCGACGTCGACGGATCCCGGGTTGTGGATCTTGATCTCGACCATGCCCGACTGCAGCGCCTCGTCCAGCATGCGGGTCACCTTGAAGCGGGACACCCCGAGCTCCTCGGCGATCTGGATTCTGGTGCGGCCTTCCAGGTAGTAGCGGCGCGCCACCAGTGCACGCTCGAACAGTTCGTCGGGCCCCATCCCGCCCCTCCCACGTCAGCCGCGGCCGCCTCGTGCACATATGTGCAGAGCCGTTGACATCTGAGCATAGGCCAGAGCATGATCCACCTCACAAGAGAGCGGGCGGGTGTTCCCGCCCACAACAGCGGAGGAGCCCGGTGCGGTTCGTTCGGAAAGGGTTGGCGGGCATGACGGCAACGGCGGTCTGCGGGTCGCCGCCTCCGTGGTCCGGTCCGACGTCGACGGAGATGCCATCGTGAGCAGCGCGGTGCTGGAGTGTGCCGGGATAACGAAGAGCTTCGGCGGTGTGCCCGTGTTGCGCGGGGTCACGCTGACGCTGCAGCCCGGCACCGTCACCGCGCTTGCCGGAGAGAACGGTGCGGGCAAGTCGACCCTGATGAAGATCATCAGCGGCCAGTACCACGCCGACGCCGGAACGGTGTCGGTGCGCGGCACCCACCTCGCCGCGGGCAATCCGAGGGACGCCGTGCGACACGGCGTGGCCATCGTGCCGCAGGAACTGGCCTCGATCGAGGACATGACCGTCTACGAAAACCTGTTCGTCGGCCGGGAGATCCGCCGTGGCCCGTTCCTGAACCGGCGGGCGATGATCGCCGAGGCGCGCGAGACGCTGGCCGTCTTCGACGTCGGCATCTCCCCGACGGCCCGGATGGGCAGCCTGCCGGTCGGGCTGCGCCAGATCGTGGAGATCGTCAAGGCCGCCCGCACCGGCGCCGAGGTGGTGATGCTCGACGAGCCCACCTCGGCGATCTCCGAACGCGAGGTGGAGGGCCTCTACTCCATCGTGCGCAGGCTGCGCGAACACGGCGTGGCGATGGTCTACACCACGCACAAGATGGCCGAGATCCGCGCCATCGCCGACCGCGCCGTGGTGCTGCGCGACGGCGGCCTCATCCTCGACGCCCCGATCGCCGAGGTGTCCGACGACGACATCGTCACCGCGATGATCGGCCGCGAACTCGACGCGCTCTTCCCCGACCGCACCGAGCCCGGCAGCGAAACGGTGCTCGAGGTCCGCGATCTCCAGGTCGACGGTGCGGCCGAACCGGTGTCGTTCTCCGTGTCGGCGGGCGAGATCGTCGGACTCGCGGGTCTGGTGGGCGCAGGGCGCACCGAACTCCTCGAGGCCATCTTCGGCGCCCGGCACACCGCCGCAGGCGACATCGTGGTGCGCGGCAGGCCGGTGAAGCGCAACGCCCCCGCCGCCGCGATCGCCGCGGGAATGGCGATGGTCCCCGAGGACCGCAAACTCTCCGGCGTGGTGCTCTCGATGAGCGTGCTGGACAACGGATCACTGCCGCGGTTGTCGTCGTTCAGCGTCGCGGGATGGTTGCGCGGCAAGGCGCGCACCAAGGCCGTCTCCGACGTGATGTCCTCGGTACGCCTGCGCAGTCGCGGGCTGAACCAACAGGTCGGGACGCTCTCAGGCGGCAACCAGCAGAAGGTGGTGCTGGCCCGCTGGCTGACCGGCGACGTCAACGTCCTGCTGCTCGACGAGCCCACCCGCGGCGTCGACGTCGGCGCGCGCAGTGAGATCTACCGCATCATCACCGAATTCGCGGCCGCCGGGATGGCGGTGGTGATGGCGTCGTCGGACATGCCCGAGATCATCGGGCTGTCACACCGGGCCTTCGTCATGCGCAGCGGCGCGCTGGTCGGGGAGCTCGACCGGGAGGCGCTGGACCACCCCTCCGTGCAGGAGTCGGTGTTCCGGATGGCGACCGCGCTGGACGGACCCGGCCACCGCATTCCCGCTCGATCAACGGAGGAAGACACGTGAGCACCCCCACCGGCACCGAGGAGAACGCGGGGCAGGCCGGACCGACGACGGTGACGTCGCCGATCACCGGTGAGCCGGTCAAACTGTTCTCCCGGGCGTGGCTGAGTGGTCTGGCGCTGCGGTACTCGATGGTCATCATCATGCTGCTGGTGATCGCCTACTTCAGCTACCGCAGTGCGCGATTCGGCACCGTCGACAACCTGGTGACCATCCTCGTCGCGGCGGCGCCGTTCGCCCTGATCGCGCTCGGACAGACGCTGGTGGTGCTCACCGGAGGGATCGACCTCTCGGTGGGCAGTGTGATCGCGGTGTCGGCGATGGCGGGAGCGGCGACGGCGAAGGCCAACCCCGGCCAGGTGTGGATGACGGTGCTGGTGGCCATGATCGTCGGTCTCGCGGTCGGCTCGTTGAACGGGATCCTGGTGTCCCGCCTCAACGTCCCGCCGTTCATCGCCACTCTGGGCACGCTGACGGCAGGCTCCGGGTTGGCCTACGTGATCGGCGGAGGTGCGCCCATCAACGGACTGCCCGCGGAGTTCGGCTCCATCGCCAACACCAAGATCCTCGGCCTGCAGATCCCGGTGCTCGTCATGATCGTGGGCATCGTGGTGCTGGCGGTGGTGATGAAGCGCACCACCTACGGCATGCGGGTGTACGCGGTCGGCGGCAACAGGTCGGCGGCCGAGATCGCAGGCATCAACGCCAAGAACGTCCTCTTCAGCGTCTACGCATTGTCGGGTCTGCTGGCCGGCATCTCCGGGGTGATGCTGGCCTCGCGTGTCATCTCGGGGCCGCCGAATCTGGGGCAGGGCTACGAACTCGACGCGATCGCCGCGGTGGTGATCGGTGGCGCGAGCCTGATGGGCGGCCGCGGCACGGTGTGGGGAACGGTGCTGGGCCTGTTCATCATCCAGACGCTCAACAACGGGCTCGACATCCTCGTGGTGCCCGCGTACTGGCAGGACGTCATCAAGGGTGTGTTGATCGTCGCGGCGGTGGCCGTCGACGTCTGGTCCACCCGAGGACGGACGTGACCGGGCCCGCACGCACCACACAGGCAATTTTCCTTCCATCACAACGAGAGTGAGAGACGTCATGAGACGACTGGGAACGAAGTGGACCGCCGCCGGCGCGGCCGTTGTGCTGGCCCTGGGGCTGACCGCCTGCGGGGCAGGCGACACCGAAGCCAACAGTGACACCACGAGGATCGGCGTGTCGGTGTACGACATGAGCTCCTTCATCACCGCGGGCAAGGAGGGCATGGACACCTACGCCGAGGCCAACAACATCGAATTGGTCTGGAACTCGGCCAATCTCGACGTGTCCACCCAGGCCAGCCAGATCGACTCCTACATCAACCAGGGCGTCGACGCGATCATCGTGGTCCCCGTGCAGGCGGACTCGCTGGGACCGCAGGTCGCTTCGGCCAAGGCCAAGGGCATCCCGCTGGTACCGGTCAACGCCGCGCTGGAGAGCAAGGACATCGCGGGCAACGTCCAACCCGACGACGTGGCGGCCGGGGCGCAGGAGATGCAGATGATGGCCGACCGCCTCGGCGGGCGCGGCAACATCGTCATCCTGCAGGGGCCGCTGGGGCAGTCAGGCGAACTCGACCGCAGCGAGGGCATCGAACAGACGCTGAAGAAGTACCCCGACATCAAGGTGCTGGCCCGCGACACCGCCAACTGGAAGCGCGACGAGGCCGTCAACAAGATGAAGAACTGGATCTCCGGCTTCGGCAACCAGATCACCGGTGTGGTCGCGCAGAACGACGACATGGGTCTGGGCGCCCTGCAGGCCCTCAAGGAGGTGGGGCGCAGCGACGTGCCCATCGTCGGCATCGACGGCATCGAGGACGGCCTGAACGCCGTGAAGAGTGGCGAGTTCATCGGCACGTCGCTGCAGAACGGCACAGTCGAGCTGGCGGCGGGCCTCGCGGTCGCCGACAAGCTGGTCAAGGGCGAGCAGGTCAACACCAATCCGGTGTACGTCATGCCGGCGATCACCAAGGACAACGTGGACGTCGCGATCCAGCACGTGGTGACCGAGCGGGAGAAGTTCCTCGAAGGTCTCCCGGACCTGATCAACGAGAACCTCAAGACCGGCGACATCGCCTACGAGGGCATTCCGGGCCAGAAGCAGCCCTAGCGGGCACGAACTCGCGGGACCGGTCACTGCGGTGGCCGGTCCCGCGCTCGCTTATCGCCGCCGTTACGCGACACTCACCGCACCGAAACCCGCTGTCGCTATGAAAGGTCGATGACGGACAGCGCCCTGCAGAATCACGCCGGCCCCGACGCGCCGCGCAAGCCCTGGTACTCCTCGCTGTTCATCCAGCTGATGATCGCGATCGTGGCGGGAATCCTCGTCGGCTGGCTGTGGCCGGCGTTCGGCGCCGACCTCAAACCGGTGGCCGACGCGTTCATCAAGCTGATCAAGATGCTGATCGCCCCGATCATCTTCTGCACCGTGGTGATCGGCATCGCCCACGTCGGCGACCTCAAATCGGTGGGACGCATCGGGGTCAAGGCGCTCATCTACTTCGAGGTCGTCACCACCTTCGCGCTGCTCTTCGGTCTGGTGATCGGCAACCTCGTGAAACCCGGTGCCGGTTTCGACATCGACGCCGACACCCTGGCCACCGGCGCCGACGCGGTCGCGGCCAAGACCAACGACGGCGAACTGCCGCACACGGTGGAATTCCTGCTCGACATCATCCCGGCCTCGGCCGTGTCGGCATTCGCGGAGAACCACCTGCTGCAGGTGCTGTTCTTCGCGGTGCTGTTCGGGCTGGCGCTGGCCAAGTTCGGCGAGCACGGCCCGCCTGTGGTGTTCGAGTTGATCGAGCACCTGTCGACCATCTTCTTCACCATCATCGGCTGGATCATGCGGCTCGCGCCGGTCGCCGCGTTCGGCGCGATGGCCTACATCATCGGCCAGTACGGCATCTCGTCGCTGGGCAGCTACGCCAAGCTGATCGCCGCCTGCTATCTCGGCGCGGCGCTGTTCATCGGCATCCTGGCGGCGATCTCGTGGTTCCTCGCCGGGGTCAACCTGTGGCGCTTCGTCGGCTACATCAAGGACGAGCTGTTCCTGGCGCTGGGCACCGCGTCCACCGAGGTCGTGTTGCCCCGCATCATGGACAAGCTGATCCACGCCGGGTGTTCGCGCACCACAACGGGTCTCGTCGTGCCGACCGGGTACTCGTTCAATCTCGACGGCGCAACGCTCTACCTGTCCATCTGCGTGCTGTTCCTGGCGCAGGCGCTCGGGGTCGACCTCAGCATCGGCGAGCAGGTGATGGCGGTGCTGGTGTTGATGCTGACCTCCAAGGGCATGGCGGGTGTGCCGGGTTCGTCGTTCCTGGCACTGTCGGCCACCGTGGCCGCGATCGGTCACGGCGCCATCCCGGTGGCCGCCGTGGCGCTGCTGCTCGGCGCCGACCGGATCATGGACTCCATGCGGGTGTCGGTGAACCTGCTCGGCAACTGTGTCGCGACGCTGGTGGTGGCCCGCTGGGAGGGGCAGCTCGATGCCGAACGGATGCGCAGCGTGCTGCGCGGCGAGGACGTCGACGAGGTGGCGGCACAGCCGGAGCCGGTGATCAGCTCCCGGTGAGCCCGCGGCGGGCGATGTCGAGCACCTCTTCGGTGGTGGGCGGACTCTGCGGATGGTGCGACAGGCACCACGGCGCACGGATCTTGTGGAACGCGTTGCCCTCCAGCGCGACATAGAAGTTGCCCGCCCGCAGCTTGCTGATGTCGGGCACCTCACCGCCCTTGGCGCGGGCCATCTCCCGGGCGACCGCGATCTGCGCGGGCGCGTTGAGCAGGCCGTAGAACTGCGTCGCGGAGTTGCCGGGGATGTTGAGGTGCAGTCCCTTCGGCGCCTGCGTGGCGAACACCAGTCCCAGGCCGTACTTGCGGGCCTGCGAGACCAGCGCCAGCGTGCTGCGGGTGCAGGCGGTGTGCCGGTCGGACGGTGCGAAGTTCTGAGCCTCGTCCATCACGAGCAGTCCGCCCAGCGGCCGGTCGGCGGCGGGATGTCGCTTGATCCAGGAGAACAAGGCCATCTGCAGCTGGTTCACGAAGCCTTCGCGCTGCTGCTCGCGGGTCAGACCGACCATGCTGATCACCGACACCCGCGCCCGGCGGCCCGGTGACGGGGTGAGCAGCAGGCCCGGATCGACAGGCGTTCCCCGTCCGCCGAACAGCGGGTCGTTGACCATCGCGGCGTGCAGGTTCTCGGCCAGCTCGGCAGCCAGTTTGGGGCCCTTCGCCAGTTCGGTGACACCTTGCGGCAGGTCACCGAGCATCGCGATGAACCCCGGCAGCGTCGCGTCGGGTTCGCGACGGGCGTAGTGCCGCAACGCTTCCTTGAGCACCGCCCGGGACAGGTTTGCCTTGGCGGTCCTGCCCGCGGTCAGCGCCCGGACCTCGAGCGCAGCCACCGCGGATTCCACCGCGTCGTCGAACTCCTCCTCGTCGTCGAGGACGCCCGCGAAGTCGGGGAGCGGCTGGAACGACAGCGGTCTGCCGGAGTTCTTGCGTGGGGTCCAGATGACCACCTCGGTGCCGTCGAGGTATTGCGCCGCGCGCTCGTCGTCCGCGGCGTTCCAGCCGGGCGGCGGCGTCGGCCACGCCTCGCCGAGGCGGGACAGGTCGTTGTTGATGTCCAGGACGATCGACGACACCCCGCGCAGTGCGCACTCTTCGATGAGCCGCCGGATCATCACCGTCTTGCCGGAACCGGAGCCCGCGAAGATGGCGGTGTGCTTGCGCAGCGCCAGCAGATTCACCGTCAGCGCTACTCCGGCGGCGTCGATCCCCAGCGGCACGTCGCCCGCCGATTCCTCGACCGCGGCATAGGTCGGCGTGCCCGGCCCGGTGGTGGCCGTCGTGGGTTGTGCCGCAACGGGTTCGGGAACCGGTGGCGGTGGATCGCCGGTGAGGTCGCCGAACGCCTCCCGGAAGATCGTGATCCCGTGCGCGGGCCGGCGACGGCGCAGCCACTCGGGTAGGTCGGGATGGTTGTCGTCGAAAAGGTCGCGCAGGGCGGCCAGGGTGCGCAGATCCTCCCGGCCGATCGGGATCGTGCGGGCGCCGGCCGCCTCGACCTCGGCGATCAGCGCCGCCGTCTTGGCTCCGCCGGGCCACCGCGAATTGCGCAGCAGCACGAGTTTCCGGCGGTCGGGGTCCGAGCTGATTCCCGTTGCCTCCCAGGCTTTGCGGACCCGGTTCTGAACGGCGATGGCGTTCCCATGCGCGATCGCGCGGAAGGCCCAGTGCCGCTCGTCGTCCGTCGCGTCGTCGAGGCTCTGCCGTAGCCGCCCGTGCAGTACGACGTGCCGTCCGGGCGGCGGATCGAGCCGGAAGGGCTGGCCCGCGTCGCCTCGCTCGGTGATCCACGCCTCCAGGCCGGCCGCGAGCAGGCCCGGCATGGTGGTGTCCTCGCCGTCGGGGTCCAGTGCCGCCTCCACCACCGCCCCGCCGCGGTATTCGGCGAACCGGCGGTCCAGCTCATGGGTGTCCGCGGCCTGCCGTTCATCTCCCGCGGTCGCCGGCGCGGCATCGGGGGTGTCGTCGTTGAGGTGGGCGAGTTCGGTCAGCGAGCCGCTCTGCAGGCAGGCGCGGACGTGCGCGTCGGCCCGCTGCAACAGCCGGCGCGGCGTGTACTGCGGAGCGTCGTCGAACGCGGACGGCAGGATCGGCCAGCTCGCGTAGGGCGGGTCGAAACGTGACACCGCGTATCCGGCCGCGAAGCGGCGCTCGAGGATCGACCGCCCGATCGCCGCGCTCGGCACCCGTTCCAGCACATGGGTTTCCCGGAACCGGTCGGGCACCGAGGCGGTGGCGCGTTCGCGGATGAGCTCCCACACGCTGGGCAGGCACGCCACCACCGGGACCGTGCGCCGCATCGCCTCCTTGATGGACATCAAGCCGTGCGCGACGTGTTCGAGATTCCGGTTGTCGGAGACGCTGCCCGGTGCATCTGTGCTTCCCGCCGACTGGGCGAGCAGCGTGTCGATCTGGTCGATGCCGATCACGGCCGGCCCCGCGAGTGCCACCAGACGTGCGATGTCACGCACCGTCTCCTGCGGTGTCTTGCCCGGCCGGCGCAGACCCCAGGGCGCCCGGTCGTCTCCGCCGGAGTCGTCGGTCGACGTCAGATAAGCCTCACCCATGTCCTGCAGCGACGGATCGGTGGCGCCGAGCAGGATCAGGGCCCGCAGCGCATGACGGCACTGCCGCACGGTGTCGCCGTGGGCCTTCGTGCACGCGACCACGAACTCGTCGAGCATCTCCGGATCGAGGTCCTCACCGCGGACGACGTCGCGCCGCGTGGCGCGACCGATCCTCGCAGGTGTGGACAGCTGCCACAGCAGGTCCTTGAGCTGGGTCTCCTCGACGCGGCCCGGCCTGCCCAGGCTCTCCAGGATGCCGCCCCGCGCGGACTGCCAGAATGTCGTGGCGTCGAGCAGCTCCACCATGAAGAAGAAGCCGCCGCCGGCCTGCACCCGCTCGCGGACCTGGCCCAGCAGATGGGTCTTGCCCGATCCGGCCCGTCCGCGGACGACGACGCCGAGCGGCGTGGCGTCGGGATAGCGAGCGACCTCGTCGAAGGCGGACATCACGTCCGCCAGCGCGTCCTCGTGCAGACCGCCGATGTGGGTGCTCTGGGAATGCCAGATGTCGTCGAGACTCATCACGGAGTTGAGCCGCAGCGCGCCGAGCGCCTCCCGGTGCTGTGTCTGCATCAGGACTCGATCGCGATCAGATGGTTGTCCTCGTTGCCGATGCGCAGCGCCGCGGCCCGGTCGTCGTCGGTCAGCGCCTTGCGGTTCTCCTCGGGGATCAGGCTCACCCCGGGCTGCCGCTCGAGCCGCAGCAGTGCTGCGTCGAGCTCGTCGCGCGGCACCTCGGTCAGGTGCCTGCGCAGCGCCGCGAGTCCCACCCAGCCGCCGGGACGGCGCGACAGCTGCCGGTAGCTGCGGCGGACCCGGGTGTCGACGTCATCGGCCTGCGCCGGCCCGAACGCCTCGGCCAGCGAGAGACCGGTCCGCTCGAAATGCCGGTCGAGCGCCCTCATCAGCGTGTACAGCGCCCTGCCCTGGCCGGAGGGCCGGGCGGGCACGGCGGCTCCGAACAGCGATCGGCATGTGGCCCAACCGTCGTCGGTGAGCTCGAGCACCATCGGCCGGCCGGAGGTCACCTCGATCAGGCCACGCCGCTGCAGCCGGTTCCTGCTCGACTGGTCGAGCGCCGGGCCCAGGTTCTTGAGCTCCGGGTTGGGCACCGGCCGGCATTCGGCCATCAGCACCAGGAGCACCGCCTGCTCGGTTCCGGTCAGCTCGTCGGGGGCCACGGTCACGTCCGCTCGCCTTTCTGCCGTCGTCTCGTGCGGGTACCGGCGACAGCGCCGAACGATTCACGCCCCACCCGGATACCCCCTCCACGGTGTCGTCTTCATTCTTGTCACACCCGCGGCGCGATGGCGAAGTGGAGGCTACGGCGCACCCGCGGGCACGTCGGTGTACTGCGGCGCGAAACCCTCGTCGGAGAAGCTGAATCCGCGCCCGCTGCGCTCGGAGAGGCACGAGATCCCGACGGCCTCCTGCACGTTGCACCGGAAACCGCCGACGGCGAGGATCCGGTTGAAGGGCAGCACGTTCGCCGGGCCCGGGTCCAGCCCGAACTCGGGCTGTTCCTGCGCGACGAATCGGGCGTCGCCGTCGCGTTCGACCACGACGGCCGTGGGCGCGGCCGGCTCGCCGGTGGCGTCGGGCACCGTCTCGGGTGCGCCGGTGATGCTCAGCGACCCCGAAGCGGCCTGGCAGCCGGCCCTCTCCCGCGCCACGATGGCGCACTGCCAGCGCCCCGACGGGGTGGTGAAGAAGTACCGGGTGCGGCCGTCCACCGGCGCCCCGAAGTAGAAGGCGTTGACCAGGTGTGCGTTGCTGGGCGGCGGCCCGGCCGGCGGTGGTGGCGCCGCTGTCGAGCTCGCAGCGATTTCTTCCGTGGTGACGACGGTGTCGGCCGTGCAGCCCGCCATGGCGAGCGCCGCGAGGACCGTCGCGATCAGAGTTGTGGCACGCATGTCAGTGCCCCAGCGTGCCGGAAGCCGATTCCGGCGGCACGTCGGGGTGCTGTTCGCGCAGCAGCTCCCGCAGCCTGCGGGCGTTGCGGACGGCGTGGCCGCCGAGATCATTGTTGAAGTAGACGACCACCCGCCTGCCCTCGCCCGCCCACCCGGCGATTCGGTCCGCCCACTGCCGCAGCGCTTCGTCCGAGTAGGACGCCGCATAGAGCGGGCCGTCGTCGGGGCCGTGCAGCCGCACGTACACCCGGTCACTCGTCGCCTTAGGCACACACGGCATGCCGGGCCCGCTCATCACGACGTAGGCGGCGCGGTGGCGTTCCAGCAGCGCGAACACCGCGTCGTCGTTCCAGGACGGGTGGCGAAGCTCCATCGCGACCGGGATGCGGTCGGGCATCAGCGTCAGGAATTGGCCGAGCCGGTCGTCGTCACGCGCGAGGCCGGGGTGCAGCTGGACCAGCAGCGCCTCGCTCTTGTCACCCAGCGCGGTCCAGCAGCGCTCGAACCGCTCGACCCACGGCTCCGGGGAGGCAAGCCTGCGGTAGTGGGTGAGCCCGCGGTGGGCCTTGACGGTCATCGTGAATCCGTCGGGCAGCCGTTGCCGCCAGCCCTCGAACGTGGCGTCGCGCGGCCACCGGTAGAAGCTGGCGTTCAATTCGACGGTGTCGAATTCGGCGACGTAGTGCGCGAGCCGCTTGGCCACCGGCAGCTTCGGCGGGTACAGCACGCCGGCCCAGTGGTCGTAGGACCAGCCCGAGGTGCCGATCCGGATCATCTAACCGGCGATCTCGTCGCGCAGCGCGTCGTCGAGGGACACCCGCACCAGTGCGGCCGCCAGCGCGGCGTTGCGGCCGGATGCGAGCTCGCCGAGCCGCGCGGCGTCGGTGGGCAGCCCGAGTTCCTTTGCGGCGCCGCGGGCCCGCTCGTCGAAGTGGGGCCGCACCCAGGTCCAGGTGTCCTGCACTTCGCGCAGGAAGATGTCGGCGCCGGTGTCGCCGATGCCCTTGAACTCCATCAGCAGCTTCTTCGCCGCTGCCACGTCGTGGCCGGCCGATTCGGCGAGGTTGCGCAGGTCACCGGAGTAGCCGTCGCGCACCGCGGTCGCCATGTCGGTGAGCCGGGTGGCCGAGCTCTCGTCGTAGCGGGCATATCCCGCGTGGGCGAATGCGTCGATCATCTTCTGCCGCTTGGCCTCCAGCACCGTGTCGGGCGTGCGGATGCCCGCGGCGAACAGTTCGTGTCCCGCCCGCATCGCGATGGTGGCGTCGATCGGCTTGCTGGCCAGCATGCACAGTGTCAGCAGCTGGAACAGCGGCATCGGCGTGTCCTTGAGGTGGACACCGGCCTCTTCGGCGTACGTGGTGCCCGCGCGGTCCAGCAGTCGGTGGACCAGCTGATCTGGCTTCGCTCCCATCAGGATCGGCTTACCCGTCGGCCGTGTCGGGAAACGTCCTCACTTGGGTGGCAGGCTCGCGGCGTAGCCCGCGCCGCGGCGCACCCACGACTGGAGCTGGCGCATGGTCTTGATGCCGTCGTCCCCGACCCGAAGCCAGCCGCGGGTCTCGCGGCCTGCCATCACCATCGGTGCAACATGGTCACGCTGCAGCAGCCGGTCGGTCTCCTCCGGCGGGACGCGCACCATCAGGCCGCCTCTGCCGCTGGCCGCGACGGCCATGTTGCCGTTGATCAGGAATGCCAGGCCGCCGAACATCCCCTTCTCGTCGACGCCCGGCTCGGCGGCGAGCAGTTCCCGGATGCGGTCGGCCAGTTCGGTGTCGTAGGCCACGCCGTGACGGTAACGCGATTCGTCATCGTGAGTCGGCGGGTGACCATCCGAGCCGGGGCCCGAGGTGCTCGGCGAGGTCGCGGATGATCTGGGTGTAGTCGTCGGGCCGGAAGGTGAAGGGCAGCGCGAACGCCACCTCGTCGGCGCGCTGGAACCCGGCGTGCGCGAACAGGCGGTCGGCGAGTTCGTCGGAGGTGCCGACGAGGTCGGGGGAGAACAGCATGCCGCGCGGCCCCTGCGGAGCTCTGGTCCGTTCGAGGCGGCCCGCGGCGTACTCCCGGTAGCGCCGCACCTGCTCGTCGGTGGCGGAGTCGGTGGGGATCACCACCAGACCCTGTGACACCCTTGCCCGTTCGGGATGAGGGTGATGCGCCCGGTACGCGTCGATCTGCTGGCCCTGGATGGTGGCGAAGTCGACGCAGGACGTGCCCCCGGAGATGTCCTGCGTGCTCACCACCGAGCTGGTGAGGTAGTTGATGCCCTGTTCGGCCGCCCAGATCGCCGAGGACAGCCCGCCGCCGTACCAGACGCGGTCGGCCAGGCCGGGGGAGTGCGGCTGGATGTGGTCGGTGAACTGTTCGATGCCGACGGTGCCTGCGAAGTCGCTGACCGGTTCGCCGCGCAGCGCCCGCAGCAGCCGTAGCACGCGCTCCTTCGAGAAGTCCTGCAAGTCATGCGATTCCGGGTACAGCGCGGTCTTGTAGTGGTCGTACTGCATCGGGGTGCCGACCGAGACGCCCGGATTGATGCGGCCACCCGACAGCAGGTCGACGGTGGCGAGGTCCTCGGCGAGCCGGAACGGGTTCTCCAGCCCGAGCGGGATCACCGCCGTGCCGAGCTCGATGCGGCGGGTGCGCTGGGTGGCGGCCGCCATGATCGCCACGGGTGAGGAGATCCCGGGCTGAAGGTGCCTGCAGCGCAGCCACACGCTGTCGAAGCCGAGCGCCTCGGCCCGCTCGATCACCTCGAGGGTCTCCTCGATGCCGGGTCGCGGGTCGGCGGCGTCGAAACGGCCGATGGTCAGGAAGCCGAGCTTGCGCAACGGCTCTCCGCGTCGTGGCATGTGGCTCCTTCACCCCTCTCTGCGCGAGCAGACGCAAATGTCCCCGACACGCCGGTCATTGGGGAGCATTTGCGTCTGCTCGCGGTATTCGGTTGTCAGGCCGCGACGGTCGCCGTCTCGGCCGCCGGCTCCAGCGCCTGCGCCACGATCTCGGCCACATCGGTCATCGGCTTCACCTCGAGCACCGCCAGGACTTCAGCCGGAACGTCGTCCAGGTCGGGCTCGTTGCGCTGCGGGATGAACACCGTCGACAGCCCGGCGCGCTGGGCGGCCAGCAGCTTCTGCTTGACGCCGCCGATCGGCAGCACCCGGCCGTTGAGTGTGACCTCACCGGTCATGCCGACGTCGGCGCGCACCTGACGGCCGGTGGCCATCGACACCAGCGCGGTCACCATCGTCACACCCGCCGACGGTCCGTCCTTGGGGACGGCACCCGCCGGGACGTGCACGTGGATCTTGCGGTCCAGCGCCTTCGGGTCGACGCCCAACTGCTCGGCGTGTGCCCGCACGTAGGACAGCGCGATCTGCGCGGACTCCTTCATCACGTCGCCGAGCTGACCGGTCAGCTGAAGTCCGGGTTCACCGTCCGTGGCGCCGGCCTCGATGAAGAGCACGTCGCCGCCGAGACCCGTGACGGCCAGCCCGGTCGCCACGCCCGGCACCGCCGTGCGTTCTGCAGACTCCGGGGTGAACCGCGGACGGCCCAGGTACTCCACCAGATCCGGTTCGTCGACGACGATCGGCGCCGGGGCGGAGTCGAGCTTGGTCGTCACCTTCCGCAGCGCCTTCGCCAGCAGCCGCTCGAACTGCCGAACCCCGGGCTCGCGGGTGTAGTCGGCGGCGATCTTGCGCAGCGCGGCGTCGGTGACGCTGACCTCCTCGGCCGTCAGCGCGGCCCGTTCGGCCTGCCGGGGCAGCAGGTAGTCCCGGGCGATCGCGACCTTGTCGTCCTCGGTGTAGCCGTCGATCTGCACGAGTTCCATCCGGTCCAGCAGCGCCGACGGGATGTTCTCGATGACGTTGGCCGTCGCCAGGAACACGACGTCGGACAGGTCGAGATCGAGGTCCAGGTAGTGGTCGCGGAACGTGTGGTTCTGCGCCGGGTCCAGCACCTCGAGCAGCGCCGACGAGGGATCGCCGCGGTAGTCGGAGCCGACCTTGTCGATCTCGTCGAGCAGCACGACGGGGTTCATCGAACCCGCCTCGCCGATCGCCCGCACGATACGGCCGGGCAGCGCGCCGACGTAGGTGCGCCGGTGGCCGCGGATCTCGGCCTCGTCGCGCACGCCGCCCAGTGCGACGCGCACGAACTTGCGGCCCAACGCCCGTGCCACGGATTCACCCAGCGAGGTCTTGCCGACCCCGGGAGGGCCGGCCAGCACCATCACCGCACCGGAGCCGCGGCCGCCGACGACCGACATGTTGCGCTGTGCCCGGCGCGCCCGCACCGCGAGGTACTCGACGATGCGGTCCTTGACGTCGTCCAGCCCGTGGTGGTCGGCGTCCAGGATCTCCCGGGCCGACTTCAGGTCGGTGGAGTCCTCGGTGCTGACGTTCCACGGCAGGTCCAGCACGGTGTCCAGCCAGGTCCGGATCCAGCCGCCCTCGGGGCTCTGGTCGCTGGACCGTTCCAGCTTGCCGACCTCGCGCAGCGCCGCCTCCCGCACCTTTTCGGGCAGGTCGGCGGCCTCGACGCGGGCCCGGTAGTCATCGGAGCCCTCGGGTTCGCCCTCGCCGAGTTCCTTGCGGATCGCGTTGAGCTGCTGGCGCAGCAGGAACTCCTTCTGCTGCTTGTCCATCCCGGACCTGACGTCCTCGGCGATCTTGTCGTTGACCTCGACCTCGGCCAGGTGCTCCCCGGTCCAGTCGATCAGCAGCCGGAGGCGACGCGCGACGTCCTCGGTCTCCAGCAGCTCACGGCGCTGGACGTCGGACAGGTAGGACGCGTAGCCGGCGGTGTCGGCGAGCGCAGACGGGTCGGTGATCTTGTTGACCACGTCGACGATCTGCCACGCCTCGCGGCGCTGCAGCATCGCCAGCAGCAGCTTCTTGTACTCCGCGGCCAGCGCCCTGGTCTCCTCGGAGCTCTCGGGCTCCGGCGCCTCCTGCACCGTCACCCACAGCGCGGCACCCGGCCCGGTGGTGCCGGAACCGATGTGGGCGCGCCGCTCACCGCGCACCACCGCCGCGGCGCCGCCCCCGGGGACGCGGCCGACCTGCACGATCGAGGCGATCACCCCGTAGGTGGGGTAGCGGTCCTCCAGGCGCGGTGCGATCAGCAGCTTGCCGCTCTCGCTGGCCTGTGCCGCGTCGACGGCCGCGCGCGCCGCGTCGTCGAGCTCGACGGGCACCACCATTCCGGGCAGGACGACCGGTTCGCTGACGAACAACACGGGCACTGCGATTGCTTCAGACATCCATCCTCCAAAGTTGAACCTGATGCGCTCAACCCTGTCGGCGGTCGCTTTGTTCCCCGCACCGATCCCGTTCACTCTGCGCGTACGGCGCCGAACTGCGAGTGGCAGCCGCCCTCAACGCAGAGTCAACGCCGGGACGCACACAGACAGGGAGCCTGCCGCGGGGGTGACGGCAGGCTCCCTGGTGTACGGGGTGGATCTAGACGGCACCCTGGGCGCCGAGCACCCGCTGGATGTCGGGCTTCATCTGCTGGAGCTGCTGACCCCAGTAGCCCCAGCTGTGCGTGCCGTTCGACGGGAAGTTGAACACACCGTTCTGCCCACCCGCCGCGATGTAGTTGTCACGGAACGTGACGTTGGTGCGCAGCGTGAACCCCTCGAGGAACTGCGCGGCCATCAGGTTCCCGCCGTTGGCCCCGGTGTCCAAGTCCGACGGGGTGCCGGTGCCGCAGTAGATCCAGATGCGGGTGTTGTTGGCGACCAGTTGATTGATGTTGATCATCGGGTCGTTGCGCCGCCACGCCGGATCGCTGGACGGCCCCCACATGCTCTCGGCGTTGTAGCCGCCGGCGTCGTTCATCGCCAGACCGATCAGCATCGGCCACCAGCCCTCGGACGGGTTGAGGAAACCCGACAGTGCGCCGGCGTAGATGAACTTCTGCGGGTGGTAGATGGAGTAGGTCAGCGCGGTGCTGCCCGCCATCGACAGACCCACCACGGCGTTGCCGTTGGGATCGACGCCCTTGTTGGCCTGCAGGTAGGCCGGCAGTTCCTGGGTCAGGAACGTCTCCCACTTGTAGGTGTAGTCCTGCCCGTTGCCCCGCGACGGCTGGTACCAGTCGGTGTAGAAGCTGGACTGGCCGCCCACGGGCATCACCACCGACAGGCCGGACTGGTGGTACCACTCGAACGCCGGGGTGTTGATGTCCCAGCCGTTGAAATCGTCCTGCGCGCGCAGGCCGTCGAGCAGGTACACCGCGTGCGGACCACCGCCTTGGAACTGGACCTTGATGTTGCGGTTCATCGACGGGGAGAACACGTCCAGGTACTCGACCGGGAGACCCGGCCGGGAGAACGCGCCTGCGGTCGCCGATCCACCTGCGAAGCCGATCAGGCCCGGCAGCATGGCCGCTGACGCGGCAACCACCGCCAGCCTGCGCATCCACATTGCTGTACCGCGAAACCTTCTGACGAACTTCATAACGGCAACCAACCCACCTTTCGTTTTGCATGCCACAAGCAATTGCCGTTGCTGTGCTCGAAAAGTGAAACACGGGCCTCACCAGTCACACTGGTACCAACACCCGCATGCGTTGTCGCGGTTGGCTAACGATTACGCCTCGGACTCGAGACCTTCGCCGCCGATCGGAACGGGCCGCATGCGGCGCAGCTGGGTGACGTGCCGGGGCGTGAGCTCCTGCATCGACGTCACGCCGAGCAGCCGCATCGTGCGGCTCACCTGGTCGGCGAGGATGTCGACGGCACGCTGCACTCCCGCCTCACCGCCGGCCATCAGGCCGTACAGATACGCCCGGCCGACGAGGGTGAACCGGGCGCCGAGCGCGAACGCCGCGACGATGTCGGCGCCGGACATGATGCCCGTGTCCACCAGGATCTCCGCATCCGCCCCGAGTTCACGCGCCACCACCGGCAGCAGATGGAACGGAACCGGCGCCCGATCGAGCTGACGCCCGCCGTGATTCGACAGCAACACGCCGTCGACACCGAGCTCGACGACCGCCCTGGCGTCCTCGAGCGTCTGAATTCCCTTGACCACCAACCTGTTCGGCCACTGCTGCTTGATCCATGCGAGATCGTCGAACGTGACGGTCGGGTCGAACATCGAGTCGAGGTACTCCGCCACCGTCCCCGGCCAGCGATCCAGCGACGCGAACGACAGCGGCTCGGTGGTCAGCAGGTCGAACCACCAGCGCGGCCGCGGAATCGCGTCGAGCACGGTGCGCAGCGTGAGCGTCGGCGGAATGGACATGCCGTTGCGGGTGTCACGCAGCCGCGCGCCGGCCACCGGCACGTCCACCGTCACCAGCAGGGTGTCGAAGCCGGCCGCGGCGGCCCGCTCCACCAGGGCCATCGACCGTTCCCGGTCCTTCCACATGTACAGCTGGAACCAGTTGCGGCCGTTCGGGTTCGCGGCCTTGACGTCCTCGATCGAGCTGGTGCCCAGCGTCGAGAGGGAGAACGGGATGCCTGCGCGCGCGGCGACGTGGGCCCCGGCCACCTCGCCCTCGGTGTGCATCAGCCGGGTGAAACCCGTCGGCGCGATGCCGAACGGCAGCGCCGACGACGCACCCATGATGTCGGCGGAGGTGTCGATGGTCTCGACGTTGCGCAGGATCGTCGGGTGGAACTCGACGTCGCGGAAGGCCTGCCGCGCGCGGGCCAGCGACAGCTCCTCCTCCGCCGCGCCGTCGGTGTAGTCGAAAGCGGCGCGGGGCGTGCGGCGCTTGGCGATCCGCCGCAGGTCGTCGATCGTCAGCGCGCGGTCGAGGCGTCGCTTCGTCGCGTCGAGCTGCGGCTTGCGAAACCCGATCAGCGGGGCGAGCTCGGCCGGCCTGGGGATGTGCCGCTTCACCGCAGGCCTACTTCTCCGCGGCGGCCAGCGCGCGCCGCAGGCTTGCCCGCCGCTCCTCGATCGCGCGGCCGATCTCCTGCAGCAGCATCGGCTTTCGTGCCACCAGCTCTTCGATGTGCTCGCGGTCGACCTGCAGCACGGTCACCTCCTCGAGTGCGTACGCGGCGGCGGTCACGGGCTCGCGGGTGAGCGTGGTCTGCCCGAGGAACTCGCCTGCCTCCAGGGTACGGATGGGGATCGCGCCGCCGTCGTCGTCGGTGGCCACCAGCTTGACCCTGCCGTTGACGATGAACGTCATCCGCTTGGGCACCTGGCCCGCGACCTGGAGGTACTCATCGGTGCCGAAACGGATCAGCCGGGCATGGGCGAGCAGGTCCTCCTGATCGGACTGATTCAGCCGCAGGGTCGGCGCGATGATCCGCACCGAGCGCTGCATCCGGTCCGGTGTGCCGAACTCGTCCTCGGCCTCGTCGAGGTGCAGGCCCTCGCGCCGCGCCGCGTACCAGACCCAGCTCAGGAAACGCGATCTGGCGGCGAAGTCGTCGGCGGGAGAACGCAGCGGGATGTCGGTGGTGTACTGCAGGCTGCCCGACCGCACGCTCTTCGGGGTGGCGCCCGGTCGCAGTTGCGGCAGCGCCACCGCAACCCGGTTGAGCATGCCGCACACGTCGTCGGGCGGGTCGTCAACGGAGAAGACGGTGATGACCGACAGCGAGTGGGCCCCCGGCGGTCTGCTGAAATTCGTGAACGACGCCGCGGCGAGCACCGAGTTCGGGATGATCTGGGTGCCGCCGCCGGTGTCGATGTGCGTGGCGCGCCAATTCACCTCGATCACGCGGCCCTTGGCCGATGGCGTCTGGATCCAGTCGCCGAGCTGGAACGGCTGCTCGAACAGCACCAGCAGCCCCGAGATGATCTGGCCGACCGAGTTCTGCAGCGCCAGCCCGAGCACGATGGACGAGACACCCAGCGCGGTGAACAGCCCACCCACGTTGGCGCCCCAGATGTAGGCCAGGATGAGGCCGGCGCCGATCGCGATCAGCGCGAAGCGCGCCACGTCGAGGAAGATCGACGGAACCCGTTTGCGCCAGGTGCCTTCCGGCGCGCCCTGGAACAGAGTGGCGCTCAATCCGGACAGCAGGAGCACCAGCACCACGACGCCGAACACCGTCGCCACGATGCGCACCGGGGTGGTCTCGCCGGAGATTTGCATGGCGCCGACCAACAGGATCAGCAGGGCACCGAGCGGCAGGATGTAGTTGCGCAGCACGTGCACGGGTCCGGCGAGGAAGCTGTTGCGGCGGCGCAGCGCGTTGTGGATCTCGGTGAGCAGCACCAGGGCGACCGGGAAACCGATCGCGATGCCCAGCGCCCAGTAGAACCACGGCTCGGCCAGGATGCTGGTCACGGTTGCCGCTCCGTCAGCCGCCAGACCGGCTGTTCCTCGCCGTCGACGGCGATCACGCCCGCCGAGCTGAAGGTCCGGCTGTCACGCATCGCGTCGTAGACCGCGGAGGTGACGTAGATGCCTGCCTTGGGTGACCCGCTCTGCACCCGGTAGGCCAGATCGACCGCCGACCCCCACATGTCGTAGGCGAGGGTGGCCCGCCCGACCAGTCCGCTGCTGACGGTGCCGGTGTCGATGCCGGCGCGCAGCTCGAGGTCGTGGCCGGTCTCGGTGTTGAACCGGTCGACGGTGCGTTGCATCTCGACGGCGAAGTCGACGGTGCGCCGGACGTTGTCGAGCCGCGGCACCGAAAGACCGCAGCTGGCGAGGTAGCCGTTGTGCAGCGTGCGCACCTGCTCGACACCGAGATTCTCCGCCGCGGCGTCGAATTGGCGGGTCAGCTTGTTCACGATCACCAGCAGCTCGTCGGAGTTCAGGTCCGACGACAGTTCCTCCAGGCCCACGATGTCGGCGAAGATCACCGTCACGTCCTGGTGGTCCTGGGCGATGGTCTCCTCACCCTCGCGGTAGCGCTGGACGACGGGTTCGGGCATCAGCGACAGCAGCAGCCGGTCGTTCTCCCTTCGCTGCTCGGCGAGCAGTTCCTCCTTGATCGCCAGATTGCGGCTCATGTCGTTGAAGGCGACCGTCAGGTCGCCGAACTCATCACGGGTGTGCACCGGCAGCGTCACGTGGTAGTCACCCGAACTGATCTGCTGCGCACCGGCTTCCAGGCGGCGGATGGGCCGCACGAACAACCGGGCCAGCAGCATCGCGGCCAGGCACACCACGAAGATGATGACGGCGGTGCTCAGCACGAGGGTGCGGGTGAACGCCGACACCGGCGCGAACGCCTCGGAGGTGTCGATCTTGGCGATGATGGACCAGTTCAGCCCCTCCAGATTCACCGGCGCGTAGGCCTGTAGCGACTTGTGACCGAGGTAGTCGTCCTCGATGACCGTGCCGGTCTGACCGCGCTGGGCCTCACGGGTCGCGTCGCTGGCGACGGGTTGCACCAGCGTGGTGCCGTGCTGGCGCAGCGAATCCTCGGCGATCTCGGGCGGCGTGCCTGCGTCGATGACGTCGGCGCGGAACTGCTCCGGATTCTCGATGAATGTGCGGGAGTCCGACCGCATCAGGTCGTCGGGCCCGACCAGGAACGTCTCGCCTGTGGTACCCATGCCTGCGGCCTCCCACTCCCGGTCGGCGGTCATCAGCCGGTTGATCTTCGAGATCGGGAACTGGAGGGCCATCACGCCCCCCACCTGGCCGCCGGCGCTGACCGGCGAGAGCATCCATGCCGTGGGCTCGTCGGCGGGCAGGTAGTTGCTGAAGTCGGTGACGCCGACGTAGTCGACGGCGTTGGACGCCATCGCCTTCTGGTAAGCGTCGCGGAGTTGCCCCTCCCGGTAGGGCCCGGTCAGGATGTTGGTGCCGAGATCGACGCCCTTGTACGCGGTGTAGACCACGTTGCCGCGGGTGTCGAGCAGCAGCGCGTCCTCGAACCCGAAACGGGTGACGATCTCCCGGAAGAAGTCGTTGTACCGCGCGTTGGCGGCCGACCACGCGCTGCCGTCGCCGGCATCCTCGAACTGGATCGCCTTGTCGAAGTCGTCGAACGGGGCGGTGTAGTAGGCCTGCAGATATCGCTGGGCAGCCGACGTCGGCAGGATCGCTCGCGCGTCGAGTTCGTCGCCGGTCTGCTCGCGCTTCGCGACGGCGAAGCGGTTGTTGTAGTAGTCGACCACCGACTGCGACTGCGGCGGACTGATCGTCGCGTCCCTGAGTTGGTCGAATCCGGCAGTGAACGCCTCGACGGCCTGGGTCGCGGTGGCGCCGCGGGTGTAGATCACCAGCGAGTTCTTCAGGTCGGTGTACTTCGACTCGAGTTGACGCGACTGGGAGCCGCGGATCTCGGTGAGCCGGTCGAACACCGACTCCCGCAGCGACGAGCGTCCCGACTGGTAGCCGATGAACCCGATCACCGCCACCGACAGGACACTGGTCAACAGCAGCATCACCAGCAGTTTCGACTGGATGCTGATGCGCGACAGGACGCGGCGCCGCAGGCTTCGCCGGGCGGGGGCCGGCACGGTGGGGTGAGAGGAGTCCGGCTCCGCGGTAGAGGTCATCGGGACTAGAAGGCTAGCTGGCCCGGGCGTCGGATGCGGGGCTGTGGGCAAATTGTCGCCGGTCCGGCGGCGTACATGTGTCACCGTGGCTGACATGACCACCGACGACCCCTTCGATCTGCAGCGCTTCGTGACCGCGCAGGAGCCCGTCTACGACACGGTGCTGGCCGAACTGCGGGCGGGCCGCAAGCGCACGCACTGGATCTGGTTCGTGTTCCCGCAGCTGCGCGGACTGGGCCGCAGTGCCACCGCCGACCGGTTCGGTATCGCATCGCTCGCCGAGGCGAGGGCCTACCTCGAGCACCCGGTGCTCGGCCCGCGGCTGCGGGAGTGCACGCGCCTGGTGCAGCGCCTCGAGGGACGGTCGGCCGAGGACGTCTTCGGCTTCCCCGACGTGCTCAAGGTGCGGTCGTCGATGACGCTGTTCGCCCGCGCCGCCGCCGACGACGCCGACTTCGCCGCCGTGCTTGAGAAGTTCTACGACGGCGAGGACCCGGCGACCGTCGAGCTGTTGGCCTGAGCGCGTCCCGGCCCACAGATCAGGCCGGTGCGATGACCACCCACCCGTGCGGGGCGACCTCGGTGTGCTCGATGTCGTCCTGCGGCGGGGCGCCGGAACCGGCGACCACCCGGCCGCGTCCGAATCCGAGCTCGGGCAACGACACCCGAAGCGGCTGGGCCGGGTCGACGTTGAGCGCCACGAGCAACCGCTCCCCGTCGCGCGCGCTCTGGTAGACGTAGTGGGTGTTGGTCAGCGCCAGCGCGGAGGTCGTCGCCTCGTGCAGCCACGGGTGGCGCCGGCGCAGGCCGATCAGATGCTGGTGCAGCCGGTACGAGTCGCCCGCGGCGTCGTCGGACAGCGCCGGCGGAGCACCGAATTCGGGCCGGATCGCGTCGTCGCCCCCGAACCGTTCCTCCTTGACTCCCCGGTAGGCCAGCTCGTCGCCGGCGTAGACACTGGGGGTGCCGCCGGTGGTGAACAGCAACACCAGCGCGTGCTCGACGTGGCGCGGGTCGTCCAGCTTGCTGGCGATGCGCGTGACGTCGTGGTTGCCGACGAACGTGAGCGGGACGAACGACGCCAGGAAGTCGTTGTGGCGCTGCATCGCCCAGTCCAGCTCGTGGAAGTTCCCGTCGTTGAGACTGCTCCACACGGCCTTCCAGAGCTCGTACTGCGTCACCGAGTCGAACCCCGCGCCGGACACGTGGGCGGCGTAGTCGCCGTGGATCACCTCACCGACGAACCAGGCCTCGGGGAACGACTCCCGGACCGCGGGCAGCACCTGCGCCCAGAAATCGTCGGGCATCGCGTAGGCGGCGTCGAGCCGCCAGCCGTCGGCGCCGCGTGCCAGCCAGTGCCGCATCACGTCGACGGTGTAGCCGACCACCTCAGGGTTGCGGTGGTCCAGCGCGATGAGTTCGCCGTGACCCTCGAAGGTGCCGAATTCGCCGCCGCGCGTTCGGAAGAAGGCCCGGGCGTCGGCATCGCCGTCGGCGGCCCGCCGGTAGCGGTCGAAGTCGGTGCCGACGTGGTTGAACACGCCGTCGAGCAGCACCCGCAGCCCGCGCCGATGTGCTTCGGCGACGAGGTGGTCGAAGTCGGCGTCGTCGCCGAGACGCGGGTCGATGCGGTAGTGGTCGGTGGTGTCGTAGCCGTGGGTGCGCGAGGCGAACACCGGGCCGAGCGCCAGGCCAGAGGCGCCGAGGGCGATCGCGTGGTCGAGCCAGTCGACGATGCGCCGCAGCCGGTGCTCGTCGGGTCCCGGCGCAGGGTCGGCCGGGTGGGCGCCGACGAATCCCAGTGGATAGACCTGCCACCAGATGGCGTGCCGCACCCAATCCGGCCCGCTCATGCGGGACTTCCCGCCGGGCGGAACTTCGTCTCGTAAAGCGCGCGCATGGTGTCCGCGAGTTCGGGCGCCGGCCCGTCGACGACGACGGCGGGCGCGACGGCGGTGATCGGCAGTGTGGCCACCGGGGGTGGCGGGGCGCCCCACTCGGCGAGCCAGCCCGTCAGCTGGGCCGACGACGTCGCGTAGACGATGCGGCCCAGTCCGACCCAGGCGTGGCCGGCCGCGCACATCGGGCAGTGTTCGCCCGAGGTGTACACCGTCGCGCGCGCCCGCTCGGCGGGGCTCAGGTGGTCGACGGCCCAGCGGGCGATGGCGAATTCGGGGTGGGCGGTGGCGTCGCCGTCCTTCACGCGGTTGTGGTCCTCGAAGCGGACCTCGCCTGCCTCGTCGACGAGCAGTGAGCCGAAGGGTTCGTCACCGGCGTCGAGCGCGGTCCGGGCGAGTTCGACGCAGCGGTGCAACCTGCGCAGGTCGTCGTCACTGATCACCACGCGCAGTTTACGCAGCGTGCGAGTCCCCGATGACGGTTGGCCGGTTGGACGCGCGGAGCTGCACGAACACCATTACGGTGACCAGATGATCCGGTGTGTGCGGTTGTGGACGGGCGACGACAACGCGTCGCAGTTCCAGATCGGGCGGCTGGAGATGCGCCCGGGCCGCAACGACGACCTGGTGTCGGCGGTGATGCCGTCCACCCACGTCACGGTCGAGGAGACCGCGGCCGGCGCCGCGTTGGCCTGGCACACTGCGCCCGTGCGTCAACTGGTGGTGACGCTGGCGGGCAGCCTGGTGTTCTCCACCCGCGACGGCGAGGAGTTCACGCTGGGCGCCGGCGATGTGCTGCTGGCCGAGGACACCGCCGGATCCGGCCACAAGTGGCGGCTCGAGGGCTCCGAGCCGTGGCGCCGGCTGTACGTCGTGCTCGCCGACAGCACCGAGGTCGCGTTCGTCGCCGACTGACCGGCCGGCATCAGTGACCCGCGACGACGTCCGACTCGTCGACGGTCACCGGGTCTTTCGCGCCGGGCAGCACGGTGCACGCGGCGCAGACCGCGCCGAAGAGCAGATAGCCGAGCGCCACCTGGGGATCGGCCGCCCATGCCACCTGGGGAGCGTGGATGAGGCCGACGAACGACAGCACGGCGCCGACCGCCGAGGCGGCCGCCGCGTAGAGGAACTTCTTCTCCAGGATGAACGTCACCATGGTGCCGAGGATCAGGCCGACGAGCACCGCACCCTCGCCGAGGGTCTTGAGTCCCTCGTAGACCACGCCTGCGCCGTTCAGCGCCTCCATGCCGACCGTGCTCGCACTGGTGCCTGCGGCGTTGAGGGCGTTGTCGATCAGGCCGTGGGCCCACTGCGCGAGGTTGGGCAGCAGTGCTGCGACTACCGCAACGGCATGCAGCCGGGGCACCGCCTGGAACGCCTGCGCCCCGATGAGCAGGCCGATGTAGAGCAGGATCGGCACGATCGCCGGCACCGGCAGCAGCGCGTCGAGCACACCGAACAGGCCGATGAAGCAGAGCACGCCGATCACCACTCCGCTGGCCAGCGAGTAACCCGCACGGCCTCCGGCGTCCTTCCATCCGGGGTGCCCGATGTAGACCGCGGGCGGGAAGGGCGATCCGAACGCCGAGCCGACGACCGCGCCCGCGCCGTCGGCGAGCAGCACGCTGCGCAGGTTGTAGTCGTCGCCCGCCGCGGCGGCGCTCTCCACGTTGCTCATCGCTTCGGTGAAGTTGTAGACACCGAGCGGGATCGCCGTGCCGAGTAGCGGCGCCAGGTCGGTCAGGCCGTTGATCAGCAGGTCGAGCCGCAGGTCGGGAACGCCGATCGCGATGTCGGCGACGGCCTGTCCGACGTCGGGGGCCGACATGTAGCCGCCCGCCCACCCGATGGCGGTGCCGACCAGCAGCGCGACCAGCCCGACCGGGATGTTGCCGGGCAGCCGGACGTCGGTGAAGAAGCCGATCAGGATGATCGCCAGCACGGGCAGGCCGATCCATGCGGCCTCCCACATCTGGGCGGCGGGCCGCATGGAGATGAACGTGATCGAGATGCCGGCCAGGGTGCCGAGCATCGCGGCGCGCGGGGTCAGCCTGCGGACGTAGGGACCGACGAAGGCACCGATCATCACGATGACGCCGATCAGGAACGCCCACGCCAACCCCGCCTGCCAGGCCTGCACCGGGTCGTCGGTGTTGAGGTAGACGGGCAGCATCACGACGAAGACGACGATGAACATGTGCGGCACGCTCGGTCCGTACGGCAGCGCGGTGACGTCGGAACGGTTCTCCCGCCGGGCGAGTCGCCGCGCCAGGAACGTGTAGTACAGGTTGCCGAGGATCAGCGCGACGCCGAGCGCGGGCAGCACGGTGCCGAGCACGTCGGCGGCGGGTACGGCGATGACGCCGATCATCAGGCCGGTCAGCGTGAGCACGTTGACGAGGATGTTGAAGCCCAGCCCGAAGAAGGCGTTCAGGTCGCCGCGCGTCCACCACGGGTTGGCCGGCGCCGCCTCGGCGGGCGGATCGGCAGGGGTGTGCTCGATGTCGGTGCTCACGTGCGAATCTCCTGGGCTGCGGGGGTGGACAGGGCGTCGAGAGCGGGGATCACTGCGGCGGTGTCGGCGACCCAGCCGAAGATGCCGCCCTGGGCGGCGACCATCTCCAGTGCGACCCGATGGAACTCCGGGAAATACGAACCGACGCAATCGGATACGACCAGGCACTCGTATCCGCGGTCGTTGGCCTCCCTGGTGGTGGTGTGCACGCACACCTCGGTGGTGACGCCGGTGATCAGCAGCTGGGTGACACCGGCCGACGTCAGCACGTCCTGGAGTCCGGTGGCGTAGAACGCGCCCTTGCCCGGCTTGTCGATCACGGTCTCGCCGGGCAGTGGCGCCAATTCGTCGACGATGTCGTGGCCGTATTCGCCGCGGATGAGGATGCGGCCGTAGCGGCCCGGGTCGCCGATCCGCTTCGACGGCGCGCCGCGGTGGAGCTTGGCCGGTGGGCAGTCGGACAGGTCGGGCCGGTGTCCTTCGCGGGTGTGGATCACCATGACACCCGCCGAGCGGGCCGCGGCGATGAGCGCGGCCAGCGGGGCGACCACCCGCTGCAGCCGGCCGACGTCGTTTCCGAGGCTCTCGCCGAATCCGCCGGGCAGCAGGAAGTCCCGCTGCATGTCGATGACGATCAGCGCGATCTTCCCGGCCACCGCGGTGAACGGGCCGGGCGCGGCGGCGATCTCGGCAGACTGACTCACACGTGCTCCTCGGTGGTCGCAACGGCGGTGGGGTGGGAGGTGACGGTGGCGCGCGGCTCGTCGAGGATCTGCGCGGCGAACTGCAGGACGGTGTCGTCGGTGAGGGCACCACCGAGCAGCATCGCGCTGTGCGGCCTGCCGTCGGCGGTGACGCCGAGGGGGACCGCCACCCCGAGAAGGTCGATCAGATTCCCGAAGTGCGTGTAGTGACCGAGCACGGTGTTGGTGTCGATGGGGCGGTCGAGCACCTCCGCCACGGTGAACGTCGTTCCGATGGTGGGCACCACCAGCACGTCGACCTGCTCCCACACCCGGCTGACCACCGCCTTGAGTTCCTGCAGCCGCTGCAGCGCCGAGAACGCGTCGACGGCGGTGTAGGCCTGTCCGCCCTGCAGGATCTCGCGCACCACCGGGTGGATCGACCCCGGTGTGGCGGCCAGGAATTCGCCGAATTCGACCAGTCGCTCGGCGACCCACGGCCCCTGGTAGAGCAGGGCGCCCGCGGCCAGGAACGGCGCGAGCGGGACGTCGACGACGTGGTGGCGGCGCGAGAGCTGAGCCCGGAACGCCGTGTGCGCGTCGGCCATGGCGGTGTCGCCGAAGAACTCGAGTTCGTCGGCGCCGGGCAGGCCGACGCGGATCTCGGCGCCTGCGTACCGCGGGCCGCGATCGCGCG
>NZ_JAUMSQ010000479.1:0-2855 GCF_030519285.1 Mycolicibacterium arseniciresistens | reverse complement strand
GAGTGCGGCCGCCGGCGCGGTGCGCGCCGCCACCGACGAGCTGGCCGGCCTCAACGAACGTGAGACCGGAAAGCTCATCGACGACGCGCGCGGCGGTGTGGAGGCCGGCGCCGGGACACTCGTCCAGTACGCGGAACTGGGCCCGCTGCACCGCGGCCGCAGCCTGCACGGCGGCTGGTCGGCCACCGACCTGATGATCCCCGAGCCACGCGGCGTGGTGGCGGTGCTGACGCCGTGGAACGACCCCGTCGCTGTGGCGGCCGGACTGCTGGGCGCTGCGCTGGTGACCGGCAACACCGTCGTGCACAAGCCCAGTGAGCGGTGCCCGGGCACCGGCCGCCGGTTCGCCGAACTGCTGGCCGCCCAGCTGCCCGACGGAGTGCTGGAGATCGTCGACGGCGACGCGACGGTGGGCGCCCGGCTCGCCGCAGCCGACGAGGTCGACGTCGTCGCGCATGTCGGCAGCAGTGTCACCGGCCGCGCCATCGCCCGGGCCTGCGCCGAGCGGGGCGCCAAGGCGATCCTGGAGAACGGCGGCAACGACGCGCTGCTCGTCGACGACGGCGTCGACCCGCGGTGGGCCGCCGAGCAGGCGGCGCAGGGCGCCTTCGCCAACGCGGGCCAGATCTGCGTGTCCGTGGAACGCATCTTCGTCACCAGATCCGTCGCCCAACCGTTCCTCGACGCGCTCGTCGAGCAGGCCGGCGTCTGGGCCGACCGGATCGGGCCGCTTGTCGACGAGCGTCAGCGCGAAGTGGTGCACCGGCACGTCACCGAGGCGGTCAAGGAGGGAGCGCGGGTGCTCGCCGGGGGCGAGCAGGGCCGCGGGCCGGGCACCTTCTATCCGCCGACCGTGCTGACCGACTGCGCTCCGGACATGTTGGTGTTCCGCGAGGAGACGTTCGGTCCGATCGCCCCGGTGCGGGTGGTTCCGGACTTCGGCACCGCGCTCGCGGAGGCGGCCGACGACCACTATGGCCTGGCGGCCACCGTGCTGACGCCGGACATGGCGCACGCACAGGAGGCGTGGCGGGCGCTTCCGGTGGGCACGGTGAAGATCAACGCCGTATTCGGCGGGGCGCCGGGCGGCGCCGCCGAACCGCGCCGCGCCAGTGGCAGCGGCATGGGCTACGGCCCGGAACTCCTCGACGAGATGACTGCCATGAAGGTGGTGCACTGGTCACCGCCGCCGGCGTGATCCGGCCGGCTCACCGCCCGGCCCCGGCGAAATCCGCGACGATGCGGCCGAGTTCGGCCCCGCGTTGCTCCTGCACGAAGTGGCCCGCACCCGCGATGGTCACGTGCGCCTGATCCCGCGCCCCCGGCACCCGCTGCTGGAACACCTTCTCCCAGCCGGCCGTCGCGGGATCACCGTCGGAGTAGGCCGTCAGGAACGGCCGGTGCCACCGCTCGAGCGCGGCCATCGTGGCGCGTCCGATCGCGGCGCCAGGATCGTTGCGCGTCAACGGGATCAGCGCGGTGAGCTGCCGCAGCCCGGCCTGATAGGACGGGTCCGGGAACGGCGCGTCGTACGCGGCGAGCACACCGGGTTCCAGCGGCCCGGCGACCGCATCGAGGAACATGCTGGCTGTGATAGTGGGACTGCGCTGGTAGTACGACACATAGTCCAACAGCGTCTCGGTCAACAGCACCGCATCGTCGCCGACTCCGTGGTGCGGCCACGTCAGGGCCCCCTCCAACGCGGGGTCACAGGTGTGCAGGATGGTGTTGCTGGCGACCACGCCGGAGAACCGGTCCGGGTCGCGGGCCAGCACGCTCAGCCCGATCGGCCCGCCCCAGTCCTGAGCCACCAGGGTCACCTCCCGCAAATCCAGCCCGGTGACCAGGCTGTGCACCCAGTCGACGTGCCGGCCGAAGGTGTAATCCGTTCTCTGCGTTGGCTTGTCGGAGCGACCGAAGCCGATGTGGTCCGGTGCGACGACGCGGTGCCCGGCATCCACGAGCACCCCGATCGTCGTCCGGTAGAGGTACGACCACGTGGGCTGTCCGTGCAGCAGCAGCACCGCAGGGCGATCGGGCGGTCCTTCGTCGACGTAGTGCATCCGCACCGGCTCGCCCCCGCGGCTTCGCACGTCGATGTAGTGCGGTGCGAAGTCGAAGCCGGGCAGGTCCGCGAAACGGTGGTCGGGTGTCCTCAAGACGTCCATCTTCACCCGTCCCACCGCGTCGTCGGACACCGAACCCGTAGCTTGGTCTGCTGGTGAGAACATTAATAGACTTCGACGCCGCACCCGCGTTCGCCATCCCGGCGATCGACGCCCGGGGTGGGCCGACGGTGTGCGAAGGCATGCTGCTCGAGGGTCCGCAGGGGTGGGGCGAGTTCAGCCCGCCCGCCGACGGCGGTGACACCGAGGCCGCGCGCTGGCTGACCGCTGCCGCCGAACCGGGCACCGTGGGCTGGCCCGACCCGCTGCGCGGGCGGGTGCCGATCGCCGTTCCGGTGCCCGCCGTCGACACCGACCGCGCGCACGCGATGACCGCCTCGTCCGGTTGCCGAGCCGCCGACGTCACCGTCATCGGTACCGCGGATTCCCTCGCCGGCGACATCGCCCGCGTCGCCGCCGTCCGCGACGCCATCGGCACGGCCGGTGGCCTGCGCTGCATCCCGTACCGGCGGTGGGACGTCGACACGGCGGTGCGTGCCATCGAAGCGCTCGCCGAAGCCGCCGGCGGTCTCGAGTTCATCGAACATCCTTGCCGCACAATCGGAGAGCTCGCCGCGGTGCACCACCGGGTCGATGTCCTGGTCGCCGTCGACGCGTCGGCCGCCGACCCGACCGAGGTGACGCCCGGCGCGCTCGCCGACGCCGCGGACCTCGCCGTGCTCCGGTGCG
>NZ_JAUMSQ010000478.1:0-2913 GCF_030519285.1 Mycolicibacterium arseniciresistens | reverse complement strand
GCGGCGGCCAGCGCCCGGTGGATCTCCTCGGAGCGGGCGTCGAGCGCCTGCAGCGGCTGGGCCAGCACGGGCCGGCTGCGCAGCTGCGCGAGCAGGTGGTGCTCCCGGTTCACCCAGTTGCGCAGTGCGCCCGCGCTGCGCTGCCGCAGTTCGGCGACCAGGGCCTGTTCGGCGGCGGCGTCGGGAACGATGCGCTTGGCTGCGTCGGTCGGCGTGGCCGCCCGCAGGTCGGCGACCAGGTCGCACAGCGGGTTGTCCGGTTCGTGGCCGATGGCGCTGACGACCGGCGTCGTGCACGCCGCGATCTCCCGGCACAGCGTCTCGTCGTAGAACGGCAGCAGGTCCTCTACGCTGCCGCCGCCACGGGCGATGACGATCACGTCGACGGCGGGATCGGCGTCCAGTTCGCGCAGCGCCTCGACCACCTGCGGCACGGTGTTCGGCCCCTGCACTGCGGTGTTGCGGATCGCGAATCGCACCGCGGGCCAGCGCTCGGTGGCGACGGCGACCACGTCGCGCTCGGCGTGACTGGCCCGCCCGGTGATGAGGCCGACGGTGCCGGGCAGGAACGGGATCGGCCGTTTCAGCCGCGCATCGAACAGGCCCTCGGCCGCGAGCAGTTCGCGCAGCCGGGCGATGCGGGCCAGCAGTTCGCCGAGCCCGACGGCGCGGATTTCACTGATGCGCAGGCTGAACGAGCCGTTGCGGGTGTAGAACTGCGGCTTGCCGAGCACGATCACCTGGGTGCCCTCCGACAGCGGCACCGGGGCATTGGCCACCAGGTCGCGCGGACAGCTCACCGACAGCGACATGTCCGCCGCCGGGTCACGCAGCACCATCCAGGCCGTCGACTGGCGCAGCTTCAACTCGGTGAGCTGACCCTCGATCCAGACCATGCCGAGCCGGTCGATGTACTTGGCCACCCGGGTGGCGACTGCGCGGACCGGCCAGGGATTCTCCGCCGACTGACCCGGCTCGGACGTGGTCACTTCGCGCTGGCGCGGGTGATCCTGTTGGCCAGCAGCGTCTGGAACGGGGCGCGCGCCTTCGTGTCGCCCTCGTAGTCGAGCAGCGCCTCGAGATCGGCGATCCGCAGCGAGGGCAGGCGTGCCCGCAGCTGGGCGAGCGTCAGCGACTCGTAATCCAGCTCGGTGACGATCTCGGGCGTGTCCGTCCCGGTCTTCTTCTGGGCGGCGGGCTTCTCGGGGGCCGGCGACTCCGGCTCACCGGTGCTGTAGAGGGCGAAGCGGCCCTCGGTGCGGCGCTCGCCGTCGTCGCTCGCATCGGCGGGCCCGTCGTCGGTGTCCTCGTCGAACGTCGCCCATTCGGGCTGCTCATCCTTGGGCGGGAAGATCGATTCGAGTGTCTCGTCGCCCTTGATCACCAGGGCCGCGACGTCCTGCTGCGCCTTCATCACGAGGTGCGCGACCTGGCTGACGATCGTCATGGGATACATCAGGATGGTCTGCGGCAGCTTTCGGGTCTCCTCGATGGCGGTCACGGCTGCGCCGACCAGCAGACGGACCCCATAGGGTGCGGTAGCCATGGGCACCAGCGTACGGCGGCCTCGCCAACTGGTCCGATAGCCCTACGGGTAAGTACCCTGGAGCCATGCCGTCGACAATCAACATGGGGATTCCGGGCGCTTCCAGCTCGGTCACTGGCGGCGTCGCCGGCAAGCGGGTCCTGCTCGCCGAGCCCCGGGGCTACTGCGCCGGGGTTGACCGGGCCGTCGAGACCGTCGAGCGTGCGCTCGAAAAGCACGGCGCCCCCGTCTACGTGCGGCACGAGATCGTGCACAACCGCTACGTGGTGGACACGCTGGCCAAGGCCGGCGCCGTCTTCGTCGAGCAGACCGACGAGGTGCCCGAGGGTTCCATCGTCGTGTTCTCCGCGCACGGTGTCGCGCCGACCGTCCACGTGGAGGCCGCGGCCAGGAACCTCAAGACGATCGACGCCACCTGCCCGCTGGTCACCAAGGTGCACAACGAGGCCAAGCGCTTCGCCCGCGACGACTACGACATCCTGCTCGTCGGCCACGAGGGCCACGAGGAGGTGGTCGGCACCGCCGGTGAGGCGCCCGACCACGTGCAGGTCGTCGACAACCCCGACGCGGTCGACAAGGTCACCGTGCGCGACCCGAACAAGGTCATCTGGCTGTCCCAGACCACCCTGAGCGTGGACGAGACGATGGAGACGGTGCGGCGGCTGCGGGAGAAGTTCCCGACACTGCAGGACCCGCCCAGCGACGACATCTGCTACGCCACCCAGAACCGTCAGGTCGCGGTGAAGGCGATGGCGCCCGAATGCGATCTCGTGATCGTCGTCGGCTCCCCGAACTCGTCGAACTCGGTGCGGCTGGTCGAGGTCGCACTGCTCGCAGGCGCTGCGGCGTCACACCTGGTCGACTTCGCCGACGAGATCGACCCGGCCTGGCTGGAGGGTGTCACCACCGTCGGCGTGACGTCGGGTGCGTCGGTGCCCGAGATCCTGGTGCGCGGCGTGCTGGACAGGCTGGCCGAGCACGGGTTCGACACCGTGCAGCCGGTCACCACCGCCAACGAGACGCTCGTGTTCGCGCTGCCGCGCGAGATCCGCCCGTCGCGCAGCTGAGCTCAGCGCTCGGAGTCGTAGTCGTCCCAGCTGTGCCGCCGTCGCGGACGGGTGCGGTATTCGGTGAAGCGGTCACTGTCGTCGGCGCCGCGGTAGCGCACCCGTGACACCGGGTGATGCGTCGAACTGCCGTTGGAGCCGTTGGTCCGGTGCGGTTCGAGGGGCTCGTAGTCGTCGTGATCGCTGTAGCGGCGGCGACGCTCGGGGCGCTCGTAGGAGTCGTACGCCGACCGCCGCTCGGCGGGTGGCTCCCTGCGCGGCTCGCGGGCCGACTGGCTGCGCGGCCTGCGGCGTGGTTCG
>NZ_JAUMSQ010000477.1:0-1974 GCF_030519285.1 Mycolicibacterium arseniciresistens | reverse complement strand
GCCGGTGCCCGGCTCCGCGGCGCCGCCACCGCCCACCGCGGCGCGTCCGCTCGGCACGCTGTTGCCCACCCAGGACGAATTGGCTGCGGCACTGGGCATTCCGCCCGCGGGTTTCATGGGTCAGCTGGTCGAGGGCGGCGCCGACACGTTGTTGCGGGGCGTCGACCGGACCGAGGCGACGCCGGTCGACTGCGTCAGCCCGACGTACCGCCTCCAGCAGATGGTCTACGCGGAGAGCCCGGTGCGCTCGGTGGCCACCCGGTCATGGGCCGGCGGAAGCGTGGCCGGGCCGTCCATGTCGGCGTATCTCGGTGTGGTGCAGTTCGACACGGCCGACGAGGCGCAGCGTTTCTTCGCCGCCTCGGCGCAGAAATGGCGGCACTGCGACGGCCAGACGCTGCTGCTGCAGCAGCCCGACCGCGGCACCCGCGAGCAGAGCATGATCACCGATGTGGCGGTCGGGGACCGCGTGGTGTCCGCGGTGGTGCTGCACGACGCCGGCGACTCCGACTCGCTGACTCTGCAGCGTGCACTCGGGGTCGCGGGGGACTGCGTTGTCGACGTGGAGATCACCGATCTCGAGGACGCCAAGGCGGCCGGCGCCGAGGGGGCGGTCGACGTCGCGGATCTGATGTTGGACAAGATCGCGCGCTGATCGGTCCGTCAGCCGCCGCGCGGCCGTCCGGTCGGCCACAATGTGTCGGTGACGAACGCCGGTGGGCTGCGGATGGTTGTTGTGGTCGCCGTCGTCGGCGCGGTGGTGCTCCTCACCGGGTGCCAGGCCACGGTGGCCGGCACGGCGGTTCGGCCGGAGGGCGCCGCCGAACTGGAGGAGGCCGACCTCGACGCCGTGCTGCTGCCGATCGGCGCGCTCAACGAGACGGTCGGCGCCACGGACATGGAGGTCACCAGCGACTCCGAGGAGATGGGTGACCACAGCGACGAGGTGTCCGATCCGGACTGCGTCGGTGCAATCTTCTCCGCCGAGGATTCCGTCTACGCCGGCTCCGAGTGGACCGCCATGCGCGACCAGGTGGCGGCCGAACCGGGTGACGACAACGAGCACTGGGTCCAGCAGACCGCGGTGCTGTTTCCCGGCGAGATGCAGGCACAGGATTTCGTCGAGGAGTCGCGGTCGATGTGGGACAGCTGCGCGGGCGACGTCATCGCCATCGGCGCCGGCGCCACCACCTATCTGTGGGAACTTCAGGACATCCGTGATGCGCAGGGAATCCTGGCGCAGACCTCCAGTCAGGAGGACTCAGGCGGCTGGTCGTGCCAGCATGCGATCTCGGCGGTGAGCAATGTCGTCGTCGAGGCGTGGGCATGCGGGTACACCATCTCCGATCAGGCCGTGGACGTGGCCACCGCGCTGATCGCCAACGTCGAGAGCTGACCTCAGGCCGTCGACAGCGGCGTCAGCCGCGCGTTCGCGACGAGCTGGCCCCAGGCGTTGAACGCCTCGAGATGTGCTGAGGACTGGCCGGATTCGCCGACGGACAGGTCGACCAGTGCGCCGGCGATGCTGCCGATGCCGATTCCGGTGCGGTTCACCACGCTCACCAGTTCGTCGAATGCCGCGCGGTCCCGGCAGCCTCGCAGCCCGACCAGGACGCCGACCGCGACGTCGATGACCCGTCGCGATGAATCGGTGCGGATGTCATATCCCATGTGCGCCTCCTGGTGTGTGAGCACCATGCTGTCCTGCGGTTGCGGTGCCGACAACCAATGGATACACGGTGATCCTGAACATCCGGTGTCAGTTGCACCCGCTCACGCTGCGCGTGTCGTGTCCGCCGCGTTCACCGGCTGTTCGACCGTGCCGGGTGGTGGTGGTGCGGTGGAGTGTTAGGTCGCGCCGGTGGGGGTGGTGAATGCCGCGGTGTGGGTGCCGTTGTTCTGGGTTGTGGTGACCTGCCAGCCGTCGGCTTCTTTGGTGTAGTTGCAGTAGGCGCATTCGCCGAGGCCGTTGAC
>NZ_JAUMSQ010000476.1:0-968 GCF_030519285.1 Mycolicibacterium arseniciresistens | reverse complement strand
GTTGTGGTGACCTGCCAGCCGTCGGCTTCTTTGGTGTAGTTGCAGTAGGCGCATTCGCCGAGGCCGTTGACCGCGCTGGTGGGTCCGCCGTCGTGGTGGGGGTGGGCGTGGTCGTGGTGGCGGATCGGGGCGTCGCAGTACGGGGTGCGGCAGGTCTGGTCGCGCAGGTCGATGAACGTGGCCAAGGCTTTGGGGAAGCAGCGTGACCGCGATTCCATCGCCACCAGTGCATTGCTTCGCGGGTGCCGGTACAGCCGGCGCAGCGTGGCTTTCGATCGCTGGTCGCGCACGGCGTCGTGAACCATCTGTCGGGCGGTTGCGGCGGGGATAGGCCCGTGGCCGCTGAGCACGGCGGGTTCGGAATCACCGCCGAGCAGGGTCTGATCGGTGATCAACAGCTGGACCGCGACCGGCGCCGCGACGTCGGCGGGGGTGCCCGTGATGCGTTCGACGAGGGTGTCCGCCATCACCTGTCCGCGGGAGCGGCCGTCGACGGTGGTGTCGGCGGCGCCTTTCAATGCCGCATAGACACCGACTCCCTGGGCGACGGGCAGCAGCGCGGTCACATAGGTCATGGTGTCGGGGGCGGGGCGGATCGTCACGGTGCGCTCATTCACCGCCTTGGCGGCCCGGTCGACCACCGCTTGCGGATCGAGCCGGTAGGCGATCATCTTCGCCGCGGCGACGATCCGCTTGTCGCCTTTGCCGGCCAACTGCCGCATGTCACTGCACAGTTCGGCGTCGAGGGTGGCGCGGTCGGTGATGCTCAGGCAGACAGATTCCCGCACGATGAGGGTGGCCCGCCACTCCGAGAGCGCCCCGCACTCCAATGCCCGCAGCGTGCAGGGCATCTCGTAGACCAGGGCGCGGGCGAACCCGAGGTGGCGGCCACCACGGTTGGGGGAGTCGCGGCGGGCCAGAGCGATCTCCGCGGCCAGCCCACGTCCGCGCTTGGCGGCCGGCACTCC
>NZ_JAUMSQ010000475.1:0-2968 GCF_030519285.1 Mycolicibacterium arseniciresistens | reverse complement strand
CGACCAACGCCTGGCCGCCCAACTCGACCAGGCCGCCGACGTGGTGACCACCGGCCGCGGCAACCTCGATGCCGTCCGGCAATGGGTGACGGACGCCGCCAACAGCGTCCCGCCCGGCAAGCAGCGCGACGAACTGCTGATGAAGATCGCCAACAGCGGCCTCGGCCAGGTCAGCGAAATCGTGCAGACCTCGAACGACGCCAACAACACCATCCGCGACAACATGAACAGGCTCAAGCCGGAGTTCGAGGCCGTCAACTTCAGTAGTGAGGGCAGCCCGTCCGGCGACCCGGGTGACGACAAAGAGACCGAGGAGCGCGACAAGCTGCCGCGTGGAACCCCGACCGGTGAAGGGGAGAGCGAGGGCGAGCAGGACGGCGAGGCGGTGGCTGAGCAGGCCGACCTCCCGCCCGATCAGCGCGACCCGGCGGTACTGGACGAGGTGGCGTCCAACCTCCCGCAGAATCCGCTCACCCAGGCCCAAATCGATGCGCTCGCGCGCGGCGAAGAGATCGACAACGTGCCGAAGGAGACGCAGGAGTACTACCGCGACTTCTACCAAGCTGCCGGCAAGGACGGCCTGCTGGCGCTGGACCGTCACCTGGAGGCACAGGAGGCCGCCGGCGACACCGACGCGGGCGCTCAGCGTGACAGCCTCGCCAACGGGTTGATGGTCACCAGCAACGAGAACATCGTCGAGCGAAATCCCGACGGCAGCATCGCCTCCCGCGGCGGGTACGACCAGCTGCCATCCGAGTTGCGCGACCTGATCGAGTGGCGCAACGGCGACGCGATCCCGAACGAACTCGAACTGGGTACGGTCGCCGCGCAGGAACAGAACATCGCCGACATGACCCAGCTCGGCGAACTGATGGGCGAGGCGAACCCCGGCTATCAGCCCGGCACCCAGCTGGGCACCGAGATGTATCAGAAGGCGGCCGACATGGTCGAACCGAACCGCGATGGGTGGGCGTTCCGCGATACGTCGGTGGAGACCTACGAACGTGCCGCGAACAACTTCGCGGACGTCGCCGGACGCAACAACGAAGCGTCCTACCGGATCTGGTCGGGTGACGGCATGGAACCGGGATACAACCCGGAGCACACCGTACGTACGTTGATGGGCCAGGACTGGTCAAACGCCGGTGGCGGCACGGGTGCGGCGACGCTGCTCGACTGGATGAACGAAGACATGGACCGCCCGGTCGGTGACCCCATCGGCGACCGGGCCAGGCAGGCTTTCACCGAGGTGCCCGCCATGCTGGCGCCGGGTGACAACGATCCGGTGTTCAACACGATGCGGGACGCGTTCGCGCACAACGATGCGGTGTCGACGGAGATGGCTCAACTCCTGGCGGAGAACACGGGCTCACTTGCGGGACCCGGGACCTACGCGAACGGGTATCCGGAGACGACGTTCGACTCGGCGGGCAATCCCGTTCTCGCGGCGTCGGAAGCCAACCGGTTGCTCGAACTGGGCAGCTATTCAGAGGAGGGCCGGGTCACCCTCGCGCACGCGGCAGAGACGGGTCGCATCGACGAACTCGAAGCCGCTATGCGCGCCAACCCGGGCAACATCGAGCAAGACGTGAACAACAGTCCGGCGGGAAGCTTGTCCGGGCGCATCGACAACGCGATGCTCGATGCCATCGGTCACCACAACGAAGTGTTCCAGAACGAGATGACCGAGGAACAGCAGAGGGACGCGGTGTACCGGGCGAAGATCCTCGGTGCCGAACTGGCCGGCGTGGCCACCGACGAACTGGCGGGCAAGATTCCCGGCTCGGGCACGATCACGGACGTCACAGGGCTCGCACCGGGCGACCTCGTCGAGAATCAGATCAAAGAGGCTATCGGCACGGCCCAATACGAGGGGATCTCTGCGCCTCATCAGGACGACTTGGGCGCGGGAGCGAATCGGCAAGCGCAGCAAGCTATTCTGCAGGCCGCCTACGACGCAGGTCAGCTCCCTCCGGAATTGGCGCCGAACGGGCAACCGATCAACCTCTCCGGGCAGCCATTGGCTCCCGGCAGTCCGGAAGCCATCGCGCTGGACAACTTCCTGGACAGCCGCGGGCTCAACCCGTACGTCGAGAACTATGGCCAGAGCTACAAGATCGATGTCGGCGGATAGCGCGGGCGACGGTAGGCGTCGCATGGTCGTGGCCCTCACCGTGTTCGCGCTGTGCTCGGCCGCTCTTGTCGGCGGATGCCGCGCGCAGGACAGCGCGCCGTCGGAGCCATCGACCTCCGCGCTGCCGCCGTTTCCGTACCCGCCGTTCAAGATTCAGACCAGCGTGGCGGTGCCGTTGGAACAGCCACTGTTGGGTGCAGCGGAATTCGCGCTCGACATGTCCGTCGATGCGCGGTTGAGTGATGATCCCGACGAGGAGCGACTCTACCGGGAGTACCGCAGCAAAATTGCGCCCGAGGCGGACAGCGACGCGCCCCGCACCTCGGACCCGTATGTGGGTCAAACGGGCGGGGCACTGCACCGTGCCGTCGCCGCTCAGCAGTTGCCCGACGGAGCGGCCGAGGTGACCATTTGCTTGTTCGACACCCCGGGCTTGTATGTCATGAAGGAGGACGGCGAATTGACTGCGGCGCCGTCGACAGGCCCGATCGGCTTGTGGCGACCGCGCGTGCAGTGGACGAATCGCCCCGCAGCCGATGGTTCGACGTCTCGAGAACCCCGCTGGCTGCTGTTGGACATCGGCGCCATCCAGAACATGACCAAAGAGCAGATCGCCGAGGTGTGCGATCCCTTCAAACCGCAACCGTTCGTTCAGAAGGCCCCCGACCCGACCTCCGCGCCGACGGGGTAGCTACCCGACCGCGGCACCGGTCGGATTCGTGACACGGAGGCAGTCGGGGGTGCGGGATACTGAGCACGTGAGTTTGCGACGTGGCGAGTGGGGGCGCTCGTGAGTGCACTCGACGGCTTCTACGCGACGTGGAACGACGCCAG
>NZ_JAUMSQ010000474.1:0-2975 GCF_030519285.1 Mycolicibacterium arseniciresistens | reverse complement strand
CGCCGGGTCGAGCCCGCCCGCAGCCACGTCGGCGCGGCGCTGGCCGCGCAGCACGGGGCGACGATGCGGCTGCTGCTGATGCAGGTGCCCGGGCAGCTGCTGTTCAGCATCGCCAGCCAGCTGGCGCTCATCCTGCTGGCCGGCGTGACGACGGCACTGACCGTGAACGGCGCGATCTCGGTGCCGGAGGCGGTCGCGCTGATCGTCGTCATCGCCCGCTACCTCCAGCCGTTCACCACGCTGAGCGAGCTGGCGCCTGCGCTGGAGACCATCCGCGCCACGCTCGACCACATCCGGGCGGTGATCACGGCGCCGACGCTGCCGGCGGGCACCGGCACGCTGCCGGAATCGTCCGCACCGCCCCGGATCACGTTCGACGACGTCAGCTTCGGCTACGGGGACGCCCCGGTGCTCGACGGCGTGAGCTTCACGCTGGAGCCGGGCGCCACCACCGCGATCGTCGGTCCGTCGGGTTCGGGCAAGAGCACGATCCTGGCCCTGATCGCCGGACTGCACGAACCGGTGTCGGGTCGCGTGCTGATCGACGGCGTCGACGCGGCGGGCCTGGACGCCGAGAGCCGCCGCGCCGCCGCGAGTGTGGTGTTCCAGCAGCCGTACCTGTTCAACGGCACCATCCGGGACAACGTGCTGGCGGGCGACCCAGGCGCCGACGCAGGCGAGGTGGCGCGCGCGACGGCGCTGGCCCGGGTCGACGAGCTGACCGCACGGCTGCCCGACGGCGACGCCACCCGCGTCGGCGAGGCGGGCACCGCGCTGTCCGGTGGCGAGCGTCAGCGGGTGAGCATCGCCCGCGCACTGCTCAAGAAGTCGCCCGTGCTGCTCGTCGACGAGGCCACCAGCGCCCTTGACAACGAGAACGAGGCCGCGATCGTCGACGCGCTCACCGCCGACCTGCGGCCGCGCACCAAGGTGATCGTCGCGCACCGGCTGGCCAGCATCCGGCACGCCGACCGCGTGCTGTTCCTGGACGGCGGCCGCGTCGTCGAGGATGGCAGTATCGACGAACTACTTTCTGCCGGCGGCCGGTTCGAGGAGTTCTGGCGCCAGCAGCGCGACGCCGCCGACTGGCGCATCCACGCCTAGTTCGCCGGGTCGCGTCGCAACGACTCGGGGAGGCATGCGCGTGGCGGACACCAGCAGTGACGTCTGGGAGGTGCTGTCGACCGCCAGGTCGATCCGGCGGTTCACCGCAGATCCCGTCGACGACGCCACGCTGACCCGGTGCCTCGACGCGGCGCGCTGCGCACCGTCGGGGGCGAACGCGCAGGGCTGGCGGTTCGTGGTGCTGCGATCGGAGCGGCAGCGGGCCGTGGTGGCCGAGGCCGCCGCGCAGGCGCTGGCCGTCATCGAACCGGTCTACGGGATCACCCGCCCGTCCGCCGACGACCACAGCCGGCGCGCCCGCGACAACCGAGCACTCTACGAATTGCACGATCGAGCAGGCGAATTCACGTCGGTGCTGTTCGCCCAGCAGCACTATCCGACCGCCTCGGAGCTGCTGCTGGGCGGGTCGATCTTCCCGGCGATGCAGAACTTCCTGCTCGCGGCCCGCGCGCAGGGGCTGGGGGCCTGCCCGACGAGCTGGGCGTCCTACGGCGGTGAACAACTGCTGCGCGAGGCGGTGGGCGTGCCCGCGGGCTGGCTGCTCGCCGGTCACGTGGTCGTCGGCTGGCCCAAGGGCAGGCACGGCCCGGTGCGCCGTCGGCCGCTGGAGACCGTGGTGAACCTCGACCACTGGGACGCTCCGGCGGGCGAGATCATCGGTGCCGACAGTGCGGAATTCGTCGCCGGAGCACCAATTGGTGAGCCTGATTAAGCTTCTGATCATGACTTCTTGCGCGAATTAATCGTGCACTGAGCCACATTGAGTTTTCGGGCGATCTTCAGCCGCTGGTGCGGATTCCGTAGTACCTTCCGATCGAGAAGCAAGCGACCCCGTCGTTCCGCTTGGAAGGTGCGCCATGCTGAGCACTACCGAAGACCGTCGACCGGTCGAGCCGCACGAGCCCGATGACGATGTCGAGTACACCGGCAGGGCCGCTTTCGCGATGCGTCGTCGATCCCCGGCCCGTGTGATCGTGACCGCGGACGGCGAGATCGACGCCACCAACGGCAAGGCGTTGGGCCGGTTCGTCGAGCGGCACACCGGCATCTCCACGCAGCTCGTCCTGGACCTGAGCAACGTCGAATTCTTCGGCAGCCAGGGCTTCAGGGCGTTGCACTACGTCGACGTGCACTGCGCGCGGTCCGACGTCGACTGGGCCCTGGTCGGCAGCCCGGCCGTGCGACGGTTGCTCGAAATACTCGACCCGAACGACGAGTTCCCGCTGGTCGAGGACCTGGCCGCCGCCCAGTCGCGGCTGAACTGCCTCGCCCGCTGTCACCGCCTGGTGATGGGTCGCGGCTGAGGAGCCGTCGTCACCCGCAGTGACATTGGCTGATGGCAGCCGTGGCAAACGCAACTAACTCAGTTGGCAACCGTCGTTCCCAGTCAGGCCCGGGTGGATATGCGGTTATCGTTCTCGCATCCTGGGGCAGTGGGTTCCGGCAGCGAAAATGGGGGTCAATCATGTACCGAGACAGAATTGCGGGAGGTAAGAGAATCCCGGCAGTCCTCGCCGCCGCCGCAGCGATAGCTGCTTTCGGCCTGCTCAGCACCCCCGTCGCGAGTGCACAGCCCGGCCAGTGTCCCGAGGGTCAGTTCCCCACGTCGGATGGATCAGGATGCGCGGGCATCCCGGATCCCACCGCGTACGGCTGTCCGCCAGGGGATTTCGAGTGCATGTTCGAAAAGGAACTGGGTCCACGCTGAGCGTCGGTTCGCCGTCCGCGTCCTGCTAACTCCTGAGTGTTGGCCGGCCTAAGGTCCGCGCCGTTCTGACTAGTCACCGTTGTGTCGGTGGGTGTCGGTATGATCGAACACATGTTCGAGGAGTTGGCGGCGGTGCCGTTCG
>NZ_JAUMSQ010000473.1:0-2978 GCF_030519285.1 Mycolicibacterium arseniciresistens | reverse complement strand
GGCGCGGGCGGCGGCCACGCGCGCCCGCACCTCGCCGGTGGGTTCACCGTCCTCGGCGGCGAACGCCCCGCTACGGGCCGAGTGCATCTGCACCCGCAGATCCACCCGGTCCATCAGCGGACCGGACAACCTGCCCAGGTAGCGGCGTTTCTCGGCACTGCCGCACATGCAGTCCCGCGGGTCGATCGGTGCGCACGGGCACGGATTGGCGGCCATCACCAGCTGGAACCGCGCGGGGTAGCGTGCCACCCCGTCGCGCCGTGCGAGCCGGATCTCACCGTCTTCCAGTGGAGTTCGCATCGCCTCCAGCACGCTGAGACCGATCTCGGCACACTCGTCGAGGAACAGCACCCCTCGATGCGCCCGGCTCACCGCACCCGGGCGGGCCATTCCCGTCCCGCCGCCCACCAGCGCCGCCACGCTCGACGTGTGGTGCGGCGCCACGAACGGCGGGCGGGTGATCAGGGGCGCGCTGCCCGACAGCAGGCCTGCCACCGAGTGGATCGCCGTGACCTCGAGCGACTCCTCGTGCGACAGCGGCGGCAGCAGTCCCGGAAGCCGTTGCGCCAGCATGGTTTTGCCCACCCCCGGTGGCCCGGTCAACATCAGGTGGTGGGCGCCCGCCGCGGCCACTTCGACGGCGTAGCGGGCCTCCGTCTGGCCGACCACGTCGGCGAGGTCGACCGTCTCCTCGGGCGGCGCGGGCGGCGCGCAGATCCGTTCGGCGAGCGGCGCCTTGCCCGCAAGCCACGCCTGCAGCTGCCCCAGGGTGCGGGCGCCGAGCACGTCGATGCCGTCGATGAGGCTGGCCTCGGCGAGATTGTCCACCGGCACCACCACCGTCGGCCAGCCTTCCCGCTTGGCCGCCAGCACCGCGGGCAGCACGCCCTTGATGGCCCTCACCCGGCCGTCGAGCGCGAGTTCGCCCAGCAGCACCGCCTTCTCCAGCCGCGGCCACTCCTTCTTCGAGTGCGCCGACAGCACCGCGGAGGCCAGCGCGATGTCGTAGACCGATCCCATCTTCGGCAGGGTGGCCGGTGAGAGGGCGAGCGTCAGGCGCCTCATCGGCCACTCGTAGCCGCAGTTGGTGATCGCCGCGCGCACCCGGTCGCGCGACTCCTGCAGCGCCGCGTCGGGCAACCCCACCAGGTGCACGCCGGGCAGACCGTTGGCGATGTCGGCCTCGATCTCGACGATGTGGCCGTCCAGGCCGCGGACCGCCACCGAGAACGCCCGGCCCACCGCCATCTACCCCACCCCCTGCACGTGGGTGATCTCCGGCACCGGGCAGCGTCCGATGCGCACCCCGATGACATCGAGCCGCACCGACGCCCAGCTGTCGGTCTGACCCGCCAGCCAGATCCCCGCCAACCGCCGCAGCCGGCGCACCTTCTCCGGGGTGACCGCCTGCGCCACGCCACCGAACCGATCCGACGTCCGCGTCTTGACTTCGACGAACACCACCGCCCGCGCCGCCGGGTCGGTGGCGATGACGTCGAGTTCGCCGTAGCGGCAACGCCAGTTGCGGGCCAGCACCCGCAGCCCGAGCGATGTGAGGTGCTCGACGGCGAGCTTCTCGCCGAGTGCGCCAATCTCGGCGCGTGTCCACGTGGTCATGGCCGCAACGCTGGTCCGGCGCACCGACAGGAGACCGGAGTCCATCCCCAGCCACGGGTTTGTCCACAATGCGGGCAGGACCGGGTTTCGCAAGCGTAAAAAACGGGGTATACCGCCGCGTCCCATCCAGTCGATCTGCGAAGTCGCAGGAGGTCCTCATGAGTGCCAGACCGAGCCAGGGCGTGGTCGACAGGGCCACCGACAGCGACGCTTTCGAATACGCGGCGCGCGCCGGCTTCGCCATCAGCGGGGTGCTGCACCTGCTCGTCGGCTACATCATCCTGCGCATCGCATTCGGATCCGGCGGCAACGCCGACCAGTCCGGCGCGCTCGCCACGATCGGCAACCAGACCGGCGGCAAGATCATGCTGTGGATCGCGGTCGTCGGACTGGTCGCGCTCGGCCTGTGGCGGCTGGCCGAAGCGGTGATCGGCTCGAAGCCCGGTGAGAGCTCCGGCCGGGGACAGGACGACTCACCCGCCTGGAAGCGGGGCAAGGCCGTGGCGCTGGCGATCGTCAACTTCGCGATCGCGTTCTCGGCGGCGCGCTTCGCCACGGGCAGCGGCCAGTCCAGCGGCCAGCAGAACTCCGGCATGTCGGCGCAGCTGATGCAGTCGGGCTGGGGCAAGCTGCTTCTCGTCGCGGTCGGCCTCGGCGTGATCGGCGTCGGCGGTTACCACGTCTACAAGGGCGTGACGAAGAAGTTCTTCAAGGATCTCCGGGTGTCGGGCGGCAGCGGAGTCAAGGCCGTCGGCATCGCCGGCTACGTGGCCAAGGGCCTCGTGCTCGCCGGCGCGGGCATCCTGGTCATCGTGGCGACCCTGCAGGCCGATCCGGCCAAGGCCTCCGGACTGGACGCCGCGGTCAAGGCCCTCGGCGAGGCGCCGTTCGGCAAGTTCCTCCTGGTGGCCGCGGCGATCGGTATCGCCGCGTTCGGCGCCTACAGCTTCGTGCGGGCGCGCTACGGGCGGATGTAGAACACCCACCGACGCGCCGAACGTGCGCTCAGCGCGAGATCCCGGCTCGGATGTCGCAGTGAGCGCACGTTCGGCGTTTCAGCGACAGCGTCAGTCCTCCAGCGCGTCGAACAGCGTGGCCAGCTGGCTCGGGGTGACCGCCGTGCCGCACCGGTTCCGCAGGTCGGTCAGCGGTCGGGCGATGTTCTGCAGGTCGAAGTACTCGTTCGGATGGGCCTCGAAGTATCCCCGCACGTTGCGCTCGGCGTCGGCGGCCGGCTGGTTGACCGCGGCGGTCAGCACGTCGTTCGCGCCCGGGTGGGCGGCCAGGTAGCCGCCCGCGGCGTTGAGCACACCGCTGGCGGTGGTGGCGTAACCGCTGGCGCTGCACGGGTCGGGCTGGGC
>NZ_JAUMSQ010000472.1:0-3034 GCF_030519285.1 Mycolicibacterium arseniciresistens | reverse complement strand
CGGCACCCGGCGCCGGGTCGAGCAGCGGGTGCTCACCGCGCCGCTGCCGAGCCACCCGGATCCCGAACCCGCTCTCCGACGGCAGCTGCGGTCACTCACCGAGGTGGATCCCGCTGCCCTGCAGGAGCTCCGGCGCCGCATCGACGCGACGCTGCGGGAGATCCGCGCGGACGAGGCGGTCGCACAGGGGCTGCTCGACCGCCGCGACGAGCTGACCGGACGGCTACGGGGGTACCAGGCGAAGGCCGCGCGGCTCGGGCTGGTCGAGGATGCCGACCTGGTGTCGTCGATGCGGATCGCCACCGGCCTGCTGTCCCGGCGCCCATGCGATCTGGCCGCCGTGACCCGCGCGGTGGCCGACTACCAGCAGGTCATCGCCTCCAAGAGCGGGAGGGCGGGATGAGGTGCGCCGAGTCCGGTTGCACCGGAACTGTTGTCGACGGCTACTGCGACGTGTGCGGGACGGCCCCCGCCCCGGAGTGCAGGACGTCGCCCGGCCTCCCGCCCTCGACCGCGGCCATGCCGTCCGCCGCGCGCTCGGCCCGCTCGCGGCGCACCACGGCGAACTCCACGGTCAGCGCACGTGGCGGCCTCGGCGCCGGGATCATCGACATCCCCCGCATACCCAAGGGCGATCCCGCCGCCGCGATCCTTCCCGACCCACAGGTGCCGGAGGCACACAGGTTCTGCGGAAACTCCGACTGCGGAAGGCCGGTTGGACGCGGCGCTGACGGCGCACCCGGCCGGCCGTCGGGGTATTGCACCCACTGCGGGACGCGCTACTCGTTCGTCCCCCGGCTGTCCCGTGGCGAGGTGATCGGCGGGCAGTACGAGGTGCAGGGCTGTATCGCCCACGGCGGTCTCGGCTGGATCTACCTCGCGACCGACAACAACGTGCACGGCCGCCACGTCGTGCTCAAGGGCCTCGTCCACTCGGGTGACGTCGACGCGATGGCCGCGGCCGCTGCCGAGGCCCACGCGCTGGCGGAGGTCGAACACCCGAACATCGTCCGGATCCACAATTTCGTCGAGCACGTCGACGACACCGGGTCCCCGGTCGGCTACATCGTCATGGAGTACGTCGGCGGGACGTCGCTCAAACAGATCCGCAGAGCCAACGGCGGCCCCCTCCCTCCGGAACAGGCGGTGGCCTACATCGTCGAGATCGCTCCTGCCATCGGGTATCTGCACGCCCAAGGCCTCGCGTACTGCGATTTCAAGCCCGACAACGTGATGCAGACCGACGAGCAGGTCAAGCTCATCGACCTCGGCGCCGTCGTCGACATGGATGACGACGACTGCGCGATCTACGGCACCGTCGGCTATCAGGCGCCGGAGATCGCCTGGACCGGACCGACGGTCGCCAGCGACATCTACACCGTGGGACGCACACTCGCCGTACTGGTGATGGACGTGCCGCAGGAGCCCGGCCGGCCGGCAACCCGGTTGCCCGGCCCCGACGACGTGCCCGTTCTGGCGGAGCACCCGTCACTGCACCGCTGCATCCTCCGGACCACCGACCCGGACCCGGGCCGGCGCTTCGCGTCGATGGAGGAGATGGCCGACCAGCTGACCGGCGTGCTGTACGAGATCGCCGCAGCGGGCGGCACGGCGGTGCAGCCGCGGAAGTCGAGCCACTTCAGCCACCAGCGTGGGATCTTCGGCGCGGCCCACGACGCGGTGATCGTCCCGGCCGAGGTGGTCGCGGCGCTCGCCGTGCCCGTGGTCGACCCCCGCGATTCCGGGGCCGCGGTGCTGGCCACCACGAGTGGGACCCCGCCCGCCCAGCTCGAGAACGCGCTCTGGCTCGCGCAGGGCGGGGCAAATCGTGGCAGCAGCTCCTCCGTAGAGATCCCTCTGCGGTTGGTGCGTGCGGCATTGGAGGTCGGCAACCCCGGCGATGCGCGGAAGCGGCTCGCCGAGCTGAGGCCCGTGCTGCCGAACGACTGGCGACTGTCCTGGTATCTGGGCCAGTGTGCCCTTCTCGAGGGCGACCATTCCGAGGCCGCAGAGCATTTCGACGAGGTGCTGGCCATGTTGCCCGGCGAGCTGGCACCGAAACTAGCCGTCGCGGCGGCAGCGGAACTGCGCGGCGCGCACGACGCCGCGGTGCGCCAGTACGAGACGGTGTGGCGCACCGACGACAGTTACGTCAGCGCCGCCTTCGGGTGTGCTCGCCTGCATGCCCGTTCGGGGGACCGGGCAGGCGCGGTCGCGGCACTGGACCGGGTGCCCGAGGCGTCGGCCCACTGTGCGCCCGCGGGCGCGACGGCCATCGGCATCCTTCTCGACGGGCTCGAGCCCGATGAGCTGGACGAGAGGACACTCCTCGACGCGGCCAAACGGTCCTGTGCGCTGAACCTCGAGTCGGCGGCACGACGCGCGTCGATCCGGCTCACAGTGCTCGACGCGGCGTTGCGCTGGCTGGACGCCGGGAACACGGCCGCCGCGTTCCGGCTGCTGAACGTCGACTTCGACGAACGGGGTGTACGCGCAGGGATAGAGGCCTGCTACCGCGTACTGGCGCGCGACGCCGTCGATGTGTGGGAGCGCATCGCACTGGTGGAGCGCGCCAACGCGGTGCGACCGAGGACCAGGACATGACGGCACCCGGCGGACGCTGCCGTCGGTGCTCCGCCCCCGTACAGCCCGCGCACCGGTTCTGCGGGTCGTGCGGCGGCGCGTTGTTCGACGTGGCGCCGGTGGCGGTCCCGAGGCCAGAGCCGCACGGGCCCTGTGACTGTGGCAACGCGGATTTCACCGACGGGTACTGCACCGTCTGCGGGGAGCGTCGCCCCGAGCCCGACCGGGACGAGGTGGCCGTGGGCGGCATCGTGCTGGTCACCGACCGCGGGCTGCACCACACCCGCAACGAGGATGCCGCGGCAGCAGGGGTCGTGCCCACCGATGACGGCCGTTTCGCGTTCGCCGTCGCCGTCTGTGACGGTGTGTCCACCTCGGCGGACGCGCAGGCCGCCGCCACCGCTGCCGCGCAGGCCGGTGTCGCGGCGATGCTCGACGCGCTCGCGGCCTG